>CAYMWZ010000005.1:9696-27322 GCA_964394385.1 uncultured Nitrospinaceae bacterium
TGGGCCCCTTCGCCTTGGACGAGGGGCTCCTGCCCCCTCCGCCGGACGGCGAGGCCACCGTACGGATCCACAACACGAACACGGGAAAGCTCATCCTCTCGCGCTTCCCCGTGAAGGATGGATGCGCGGCCGTCGAGGGGGACTTCTCTCTGCCGGGCGTCGCGGGGACGGGCGCCCGCATCACCCTCGAGTTCCTGGACCCGGGAGGCGCCAAGACCGGCCGCCTCCTGCCGACGGGCCGCCCGGTGGAGGAAATCGAGATCGCCGGGGTGGGGCGGGTTCAGGCGAGCCTCGTCGACGCGACCAACCCCATGGTCTTCGTCCGAGCGCGGGACGTGGGCCTGACGGGCCAGGAGGCCCCCGGTGCCCTCGACGCCCGCACCGCGCTCATGGTGAACCTCGAGCAGATCCGCGCCGAGGCGGCCGTGCGCATGGGCCTGGCCCCGGACCGGCGGAGCGCCTCGGAGTCCGTCCAGGCGGTCCCCAAGGTGGCGGTCGTCGCGCCGCCGGCGGAGTTTTACGACCTCAGGGGGGAGCTCGTCCCCGCCGAGGGATTCGACCTCCTCAGCCGGGTCGTCTCCATGGGCAAGACCCACCGCGCCTACGCCCTGACCTCCGCGATGTGCTTGGCGGTCGCGGCGCGGGTGCCGGGCACCCTCGTCCACGAGGCGGCCCGGCCCGCCGCGGGGGATCTGCGCCTGGGCCACCCCTCGGGGGTGCTCACGATCGGGGCGGCCGTGGCCGAATCGCCCGAGGGCCCCCGGGCCGAGAAGGTGACCGTCTACCGCAGCGCGCGGCGGCTCATGGAAGGATCGGTCTTGGTGCCGGCGAGCCTCTACTCCGAAGCCTCCTTGCCCGTCTGAGTCAATGGCCCGGAAAACCCTTCAGGCTGGCCCCCACCTCCTCCCCCTCCGGAGGGGGGATCTTTTGGGCAAATACCGCCTGATCCGCCGCGTCGGGGAGGGGGGCTACAGCGAGGTCTGGCGGGCGACGGACACCGTGGAGGGCATCCCGGTCGCCCTCAAGATGCCCTACCGGCCGGCCGCCGACAGCCGCGTCCTCGAGGACTTCCGCCACGAGGCCCGGATTCTCGCCCAGCTCGACCACCCGAACATCCTGCGCCTCAAGAACGCCGACATCATCGAGGGGCGCCTCGTCCTCGCCTACGAGCTGGGCGCCGAGAGCCTGGACGAGCGGATGCTCCGCCGCTACCGCACGCCCTGGGCGCTGGGGGTGATCCGGCAGCTCCTCGAAGCCCTCGGCGCGGCCCATGAGAAGAAGATCATCCACCGGGACGTGAAGCCGGAGAACATCGTCCTCTTCCCGGGCGAGCGCGTCCGCCTGGGGGACTTCTGCATCGCGCGCCTGGCGGACGCCACCCTCACCCGCGACTCCAGCGCCGGCACCCTCGGCTTCATGGCCCCCGAGCAGGCCTACGGAAGGCCCGCCCTGGCCTCGGACGTGTTCGCGGCCGGGATGGTCCTCTACCAGCTCTTGAGCGGCCAGCTTCCCGCCTGGCCATTCGAGTGGCCCTACCCGGGGCACGAATCCCTCGCGGGCCGGGTGCCCGGCGAGATGGTCAGCGTGATCCGCAAGGCGACGGCGTTCCAGCCGCGGGGCCGCTACCCCGACGCCAAGCGCATGCTCGCCGCCTTCGATTACGCCCTCTCCAAGTTCCGGCGCCTGGAGGCCGAGAGGAAGAAAGGGCGCAGGGCGAGAAGGGGCCCCCTCCGGCGGCTCCCCCGGTGGGAGGAGGTCCGGGTGCGGGATTTCGAGAAGCGCTTCCGGCGGCGGTTCGGGCTGAGCTGCGAATGCCGCAAGTGCGGCCACCCCATCGGGGAGGCGATGTCGTTTTGCCCCTGGTGCGGGACGGACGACAACTCCTTCCGCGAGACGACCTCCCATCCCTCCTACTGCCCGGAGTGCGAGCGCGGTGTGCGCCTGGAGTGGAAGTACTGCCCGTGGTGCTTCAACGGCCGCTTCGCCGACGCGCGCCAGCGGCCCCACAGCGACCCCCGCTACACCGAGCGCTGCGCCAACCCCGACTGCCCGGACCGCCGGATGATGCCCTTCATGCGCTACTGCCCGTGGTGCAAGACCAAGGCCAAGCGCCCGCCCAAACCCCAGGAGGGCGAGAAGACCTGCCCCCACTGCCGCTGGCCCGTCCCGCAGGGGTTCTGGAAGTTCTGCGCCTGGTGCGGCAAGGAGGCCTCCTAGGGCGCCCCCCCGCCTCCTCCCGCCGGCCTCGGGGGGAGGAGGGGCCGCGCCCCCCGGCGCTCGGAGGTCACCAGCCACACCCCCGCCACGGTGAGGGCCGCCCCCGCCAGAAGCCGCCAGCCCACCCGCTCCCCGAGCAGGAGGGCGCTCCCCCCCACCCCGAAGGCGGGCGTCAGGAAGAGGAACACCGACACCTTGGATGCCGAATGTCTCACCAGGAGATAGGCCCACAGCACGAGGACGAGCCCGCTCGATCCCACCCCCATGTAGAAGACGGTGAAAACCTCCACCGGCCCGAACCCGTAGCGCCCCCCGCCCTCCCACAAGAGGGCGAAGGCGAGGTAGAGGGGCGCGCCGAGGAGCATCCCCCAGCGCGTGACGGCCACGATGTCCGATCGCCCGAGGCAGCGCTTGAAATGGACGGCCTGGAGGGACCACAGGATGGCCGTGAGGACGATGAACCCGTCCGCCCAAAGGGCGCTCTCCTCCCCCAGGCGGTCCGAGAAGACGGTGATCGTCCCCGCCATCGCCGCGGCGAACCCCAGGGCGCGGAGGGGGGTGATGCGCTCCCCCGGGAGAAAGGCGGCCCCGAGCAGCATCATCCAGACGGGATGGGTGTAGAGGAGGACCGAGGCGCGCGCGGCCGTCGTCCCCTCCATGCCGAGGTAGAGGAACACGACGTAGAGGTTGTGAAGGAGGCCGTTCAAGGCGCGGTGCCCGGTTTCGACAGAGGGGCTCTCGTGGGTCCGGCTGCCCGGGGAGCGGCTGAGCCAGATCCAGGCGGTCAGGGTGAGCGCCGAGAGCGCCGAGCGCATCCAGACGAGGGCGAAGGGGCTCAAGCCCGCGTAGGAGGCCTTGATGACCGGCTGGGCCATCCCCCAGACCAGCGCGATGAAAAGGGCGCCCCCCGCCAGCTCCAGCGCGCCGCCCGCCCGGAGCGGCTGCCCTCCCCCGGTCCCTTCGGCCACCGCTCCCCCCGCCCGACTCCCTCCCGGCCGCCCCCGCCGCGGCCCGGGGCTTTATCCTCCCGGAGGCGCCATAGTACGCTGGGGGCGATTCGGCCCAAAAGGCAAAGCCCTGGGCGACGCGGCCCGGGAAGATCACCCCCCGCGAGGAGATGCGATGGCCAAGCCCAAGATCGCCGGAAGCGAGCACTGGACCCGGAACAAAGGGGCAGATCTTTTCCTGTGGCGGAAGCGCCGCGCCGGCCTCAGGACGCCGCGGGGGACCGTTCTCCTCGCCCACGGCTCCTCGATGGCCTCGACCCCCACCTTCGACCTCCAGGTGAGGCGGCGCCCCGGCTACTCGCTCATGGACTACCTGGCCGAGCGGGACTACGACACATGGTGCGTGGACTTCGAGGGCTACGGCCGATCGACCAAGCACAGGCGGGTCGCCTGCGGCATCGAGCGCGGGGCCGAGGATCTCCTGGCCGCCGCGAAGGCGATCCGGCGGGAGACGGGCGCGCGGGCCTTCCTCCTCTACGGCATCTCCTCGGGGGCCCTCCGGGCGGCCCTCTTCGCCCAGCGGAACCCCCGCCTCGCGCGGCGCATCGTCCTCGACGCCTTCGTCTGGACCGGCGAGGGGAGCCCCACCCTCGCCGAGCGGCGCAAGCGCTTCGCGGGGGTGGCGCCCGAATCGCGGCGCCCCGTGAACCACGCCTTCATCCTGAGCATCTTCACCCGGGACCATCCGGGGACGGCGCACCCCGACGTCGTCCGGGCCTTCGCGGACGCCATCTGCGCCCTCGACGACTCCATCCCGAACGGGACCTACACCGACATGTGCGAGCGCCTGCCGCTGGTCGACCCGAGGAAGATCAAGGCGCCCGTCCTCATCACCCGGGGCCAGTACGACGGCATCGCCTCCTTCGACGACGTGCTCGAATTCTTCCGCCTCCTCCCCCACCCGGACAAGCAGTTCGCCATCATGCCCGGCATCGCCCACGCGAGCCTGCAGGAGAAGAACCGCCTCATCGCGTACCACCTCATCGAGCGGTTCTTCGGCCAGCCCGATCCCCTCTACCGGGGATGAGAACCCCTCCGGGGCGGGAAGGAGCCTCGTCCAGGTGTCCGGAAACCGAGCCTCTCCCTTCTCGAAGCGCTGGGCCGAGGCGCTCCTCCCCAACCGCCTGGCGCGGGCGACCGCCCGCAGGCGCGAGGAGGGCGCCCCGCTCCTCGACCTGACCGACACCAACCCCACGCGGGCCTCCCTGCTGGACGAGGAGGACCTGGCCCTCCCCCCCGCGGCCGCCGCCGCCGCCCCCTACGCGCCGGACTGCCGGGGGCTCCTCCCGGCCCGGGAGGCGGTGTCGGGCTACTACCGGGAGGCGGGGTTGACGGTCTCCCCCCGCGACATCTTCCTCACGGCGAGCACGAGCGAGGCCTACGCGTTTCTCTTCAAGCTCTTGAGCGACCCCGGGGATTCGATTCTCTTCCCCGTCCCCAGCTATCCTCTCTTCGAGCACCTGGCGGCCATGGAGAGCATCGAGGCCCGCCAGTATCCCCTGAGCGGCCGGCCGGGGGGCGGGTGGGTGTTCGACCCGGAGGCCATCGTCCCCCTCCTCGGCCCGCGCGCGCGGGCCGTCTGCCTCGTGAGCCCCAACAACCCGACGGGCACCCTCGTCGAGCCCCCCGCGTGGGGGGCCCTCCTGGAGATATGCCGCCGGCGCGGCCTGCCGATCATCGTGGACGAGGTGTTTGCGGACTACGCCTGGGCCGGCGGGCGCCCCATCCTCCCCCCCGGGGAGCCGGAGGTGCCCGTCTTCGTCCTCAACGGCCTCTCGAAGGTGCTCTGCGCCCCCCACCTCAAGCTCGCCTGGATCTGCCTCCACGGGCCGGAGGAGGCGAGGCGCCGCGCGGCGGAGCGCCTGGAGCTCATCTGCGACACCTACCTTTCGGTGAACGCGCCAGTCCAGCGCGTCCTGGGGGATCTCCTCGCCCGCAGGGGCCGGATCCAGGCCAAGGTGGCCCGGCGCCTCGGCGAGAACCGGGCGGCCCTGGCCGGCCTGCCGGGGGAGTGCCCCATCCGCCCCCTCCCCGCCCAGGGGGGCTGGTCCCAGGTCCTGGCCCTGCCCGAGGAGGCGGACGAGGAGGGCCTCGCCCTGGCCCTGGCCGAGAGGCACGGCGTCCTCGTCCACCCCGGGTATTTCTTCGACATCCAAAGGGGCGCCCACCTGGTGGTGTCCCTTCTCCCTCCCCCCGGGGAGTTCTCCCGCGGGATCGCCATCCTCCGGGGCGCCCTGGAGGCGGGCGCCTGAGCCCCCCGATCGCTTGATTCGGCGGTCCCCGAAGGGATAGATTGGGGCGCGCGCGTTCGAGCCCACGCGAAACCCGGAGGGTGCCCCTCCGCCGGCCGGGACGAGAGCCCCGGGCCTCCGGAGGCATCTGGCTTTCTTCCCCCATTCTTTGACGCGAGGAGGACGAATGGACACCCAGAACTGGTATTCCGTCCAGGAATTCGCACCAGGCAGCTACCAGATCACCGAGGGCGGGCGCTACAACATGTTCCTCTTCCTCGGCCGGGACCGCGCCGTCGCCATGGACGGCGGGATCGGGGCGGGCAACCTGCGGAAGCTCCACGAGAGCATCACCGACCTCCCCATCGACTTCATCCTCACCCACACCCACTGGGACCACCTGGGCGGGGCCCACCTGTGGGAGAAGGTGGGGGTCCACCCCAAGGGGAAGGATCAGCTGGCGAAGGACCACAAGGCGAGGGCGCAGACCTGGGTCAAGCAGTGGGGCAAGCCCTTCCCGAAGGGCTTCGACGCCGCCTCCTTCACCATCCGGCCCTCGAAGTTCGGCTGGACGCTCAAGGAGGGGGACTCCTTCGACCTGGGCGGGCGCCGCTTCCGCGTCTTCGACACCCCCGGCCACTCGCCCGACAGCATCTCGCTCCTCGACGAGCGGGAGGGCGTCCTCGTGACGGGCGACCTGATCAAGCCCCTCGACTGCCTGTTCCTCCAGGTGCCGACGGCCGTCCTCCCCGACTACGCCCCCTCCCTCCGGAAGCTCGAGAAGATCGCGCGCGAGGTGAAGTGGATCTGCTCCGGGCACACGCCCCCCTTCAACGACCCCTCGATCATCGGCGAGATGGCGCGGTTCATGGAGGAGGTCGAGGGGGGCAAGCGCGAATCCGAGAAGAAGCGGATCGACGCGCCCGGCTGGGGGCCGGTGGACGAGTACGCGTCCAAGCGCTTCAAGGTGTGGATCGGGGACCACGCGAGGAAGTAGGGCGAGGCGCCCGCCCCGGACCCGAGCGGCAACCCATGAGCGCCCCGGACATCATCTGGCGACCGAGCCGGGATTTCTTGGAAAACAGCCACGCCGCCCGCCTCATGCGGCGGCTCGGCTTCTCGGACCACCGGGAGTTCCTGGCCTGGTCCGTCCAGGACATCCGCCGCTTCTGGACGATCCTCCTCGAGGACATGGGCTTCGAGTGGTACCGGCCCTACGACGAGATCCTCGACCTCTCCCGAGGCTTCCCCTGGGCTCGGTGGTTCGCGGGCGGCTCGACGAACATCGTCCTCAACTGCATCGACCGCCACGCCCGGGGCCCCCGCCGCGACGAGACCGCCCTCATCTGGGAGGGGGACGGCGGCGAGGTCCGCCGCCTGACCTACGGGGAGCTCTCGGCCGAGGTCTCCCGCCTGGCCAACGCCATGCGGGCCATGGGCATGAAGCCCGGCGATGCGGCCGGCCTCTTCATGCCGATGAGCGTCGAGGGGGCGGTCGCCATGTACGCCTGCTTCAAGACGGGCGTGGCGATGATCCCCGTCTTCTCGGGCTTCGGCCCCGAGGGCCTGGCCGAGCGGCTCATCCACGCCAAGGCAAGGCTCGTCTTCACGGCGGATGAGGCCATGCGAAGAGGGAGACCCTCCCCCGTCAAGGCGACCCTGGATTCAGCCATCGAGCGGGGCGCCCCCGTCGAGCGGGTGGTCCTCCACCGCCGCACGGGGGCCCACGTCCCCATGCGGCCGGGGCGGGACGTGGCCTGGGAGGAGTTCACGGCGGGCCACCCCCCCGAGGCCGAGACGGCCCGCCTGCCGGCCGACGCCGTCTCCCTCATCCTCTACACCTCGGGCACGACGGGGAGGCCCAAAGGCACCGTCCACACCCACGCGGGCCTCATGACCGGGCCGGGCCGCGAGCTGCGCTACTGCTTCGACCTGCGCGAGGGGGATCTCCTCTTCTGGGTGACCGACTTCGGCTGGGTGATGGCGCCCTACGAGCTCATCGGCGCCCACTTCAACGGCCAGGCCTGCCTCCTCTACGAGGGCGTCCCCAACCACCCCGACCCGGGCCGCCTGTGGGGGATCGTCGCCCGCCACGAGGTGACGCACCTCGGCATCTCGCCCACCGCGGTCCGGCTCCTCATCGGCGCGGGCGAGGCGTGGGTCAAGAAGCACGATCTCTCCTCGCTCCGCGTCCTGGGCTCGACGGGGGAGCCCTGGGATCCCGAGTCCTACATGTGGTACTTCGAGAAAGTGGGGGGCCGGCGCTGCCCCGTCATGAACATCTCGGGGGGGACCGAGATCGGCGGCTGCCTCCTCCAGCCCCTCCCCGTCATGGAGCTCACCCCCTGCACCCTGGGCACCCCCCCCATGGGGACGGACACGGACGTCTTTGACGACTCAGGACGCCCCGTGCGCGGGGAGGTGGGCCACCTCGTCCTGAAGCAGCCCATCCCCTCCCTGACGCGGGGGTTCTTGAACGACCCCGGCCGCTACATCGAGACCTACTTCTCCCGCTTCCCGGGCGTCTGGTACCACGGGGACTGGGCCAAGGTGGACGAGCGGGGCCTCTGGTACCTCTACGGCCGCTCGGACGACACCATCAAGGTGGCCGGGAAGCGCGTGGGCCCGGGCGAGGTGGAGGCCGAGCTCCTCAAGCACCCGGGGGTGGTCGAGGCCGCCGTGGTCGGCACCCCCCACCCCATCAAGGGGGAGGGCCTGGCCTGCTTCGTGGTCCTCGCCCCCGGCCACGCGCCGAGCGACGCCCTCAGGGAGGAGCTCAAGGACCTAGCCGTCCAGTACCTGGGGAAGAGCCTGCGGCCCGATGAGGTCAAGTTCGTCCGGGGGCTCCCCAAGACGCGCTCGGCCAAGATCGTCCGGGGGGCCATCCGCAAGGTATATTTAGGCGAGGCGATCGGCCACATGGACATGAGCTCCCTCGACTCCCCGGAGCATTTGGAGTCCATCAAGGAAGCCATCTGAGAAGGGCAAGGAGAATCCACCCGTGAGCGCGCCCCCCGTCATCTGGCGGCCCAGCCGAGATTTTCTGGAGAACAGCAACGTCGCGCGCTTCATGAAGAAGCACGGGATCCGGGGCTACCGGGAGCTCCTCGCCTGGTCGGTCAAGGACATCCGCCGCTTCTGGCGGCTTCTCCTCGAGGACATGGGGGTCGAGTGGTACAAGCCCTACGACGAGATCCTGGACCTCTCCGGGGGCCTCCCCTGGGCCAAGTGGTTCGTGGGCGGGGAGATGAACATCGTCCACAACTGCATCGACAGGCACCTCGCGACCCCCCGGCGGGATCAGACGGCCTTCGTCTGGGAGGGGGATGGCGGGGAGGTCCGCCGCTTCACCTACGGGGAGGTCGCGACCGAGGTCTCCCGCCTGGCCAGCGCCATGCGGGCCATGGGGATGAAGCCCGGCGAGGCGGCCGGCATCTTCATGCCCATGCTCCCCGAGACGGTCTTCGCCCTCTTCGCCTGCCTGAAGACGGGAGTGGTGGCGATCCCCATTTTCTCGGGCTTCGGGCCCGAGGCCGTGGGGGAGCGCCTGGCGCACGCCGAGGCCCGGCTCGTCTTCACGGCGGACGGGGGCATGCGGCGGGGAAAGGAGACTCCCGTCAAGCCCCTGCTGGATCAGGCGCTCGCGATCGCCCCCTGCGTGGAGAAGGTGGTGGTCTGCCGGCGGACGGGCTCCCCCGTCCCGATGAAGGCGGGGCGCGACGTGACCTGGGAGGCGTTCGCCGCGGGCCAGCAGGCCCAGGCCGAGACGGCCCGCCTCCCGGCCGAGGCGCGCTCCATCATCATCTACACCTCGGGCACGACCGGAAAGCCCAAGGGAACCGTCCACACCCACGCGGGCTGCCTCGCCACCGTGGCCAAGGAGCTGCGCTACTGCATGGACCTCCGGGAGGGGGACACCGTCTTCTGGGTCACCGACATCGGCTGGATGATGGGCCCCTGGGAGATGATCGGGGTCCAGTTCGGGGGGGGCACCTACCTCATCTACGAGGGCGCGCCCAACTGGCCGGACGCGGGGCGCCTCTGGCAGATGATCGCCCGCCACAGGGTGACGACCTTCGGCGTCTCCCCCACGGCGATCCGGCTCCTCATCAGCGCGGGCGACGAGTGGGTCGAGAAGCACGACCTCTCCTCCCTCCGCGTCCTGGGATCGACGGGGGAGCCCTGGGACCCGGCCTCCTACATGTGGTACTTCGAGAAAGTGGGGGGCGGGCGCTGCCCCGTCATGAACATCTCGGGGGGGACCGAGGTCTGCGGATGCCTGCTGCAGCCCTACCCCGTGGCCGAGCTCACGCCCTGCTCCCTGGGGGGGCCCGCCCTCGGGGTGGACACCGACGTCTTCGACGAGGAGGGCCGCCCGGTGCGCGGTCAGATCGGCCACCTCGTCTGCAAGCAGCCCATGCCTTCGATGACGAAGAGCTTCCTGAAGGAGGATGAGCGCTACATCGAGACCTACTTCTCGCGCTGGCCGGGGGTCTGGTACCACGGGGACTGGGCCAAGCTGGACAACGACGGCCAGTGGTACCTATTCGGGCGCTCGGACGACACCATCAACGTGGCGGGCAAGCGGGTGGGCCCCGCCGAGGTCGAGGCCGAGCTGATCAAGCACCCGGCCGTGGTCGAGGCGGCCGTCATCGGGGCCCCCCACCCCATCAAGGGGGAGGCCCTCACCTGCTTCGTGGTCCTGGCCTCCGGCCACTCCCCCTCGGACGCCCTGCGCGAGGCGCTCAAGGACGAGACCGTCAAATACCTCGGCAAGAGCCTCCGGCCCGAGGAGGTCAAGTTCGTCAAGGCGCTCCCCAAGACGCGCTCGGCCAAGATCGTCCGGGGGGCCATCAAGAAGGTGTACCTGGGCGAGGACATCGCCAAGATCGACACCAGCTCCATCGAGGTGCCGGAGCACTTGAGCGCGATCAAAGAGGCGGTCTGAGCGGGCTCTGCCCCGCTCCTATCCCGCCGCCCGCGCCACGCCTCCCCCGCCGGGCCCCGGACAGAAACCGGGCCGCCCCATCACGGACCCGCCCCCTCCCTGCCTCGGGCCAGCCCGGTCCGCGGGGAGTCAGCCGGTCCGGGAGGCCCAGCCATGCTCCAGCGGCACGTGGTTCCATTCTCCCTCGGGGGCGCAAGAATAAGGCGCCGCGCTCCGGGGGCAATAATAGGAGAGATGGCTGGGGATCTCCGCCCTTCCGCCCAGAATGTCCTCCAGGACCTCCTTGTTCTTCAGGAAAGGCAAGAGAGGCTGGGGAACCTTTGCCGATTGAGAGAAGGCGCTCATGGTCTTGGCGTCCCACTCCTGCCAGTGGCGCAGGACGTCGTCCCTCCGGATGATCCCCCGGCAGTTCGGCGCGCCGCACCGGCAGCGCATGTTGGTGGCGAGGTTCAGAGCGCCGTAGTCGTCGGTGATCTCCTCGCCGGGATGAATGTCTCGAACGGCGATCTCCAATTCATCTCCCACGCCGAGGGAGGCGGGATCGCACGAATGGTTCACGTAGCGCCCCAGGTCCCAGCTGAGGACATGATCTCCCTCCGCGTTGACGTAGCAATACACGGCTATGATCCGCTGATACGCCGGCGGCAAGGCCTCCACCTGCGCCGGCGTGAAAATCTGGTCGAAATGGCACAACGCCCAGGTGATCGCGCCGCGCGGGATGAACTTGGTTGCGAAGACCCCATATCCGATCTCATTGCTGATGAACCGAAGTTCAGTGTGCGGATGGATCATGATGTCCCTCGCAAAGGGGGGCGGATCGAACCTCCGGCTTCCTTTCATGGAGGGCGGATGAGAGGCCGAACCTCGGGGACCGCCTCGGCAAGCGCGGCCCCGTTGCGGGCGGGAAGTTATGGCCCCGGCGGGAGCCGGGGGTACTAGGCGGTTCGGGCGCTGGCATAGAGCCGCTCCATGAGGGAGACCACCGCCAGGGCCTCCTGGGGCGTGACGAGGGGATCTCTCCCCTCCCGGAGGGCGGCGAGGAAATCCCGGTGGTTTCGGAACATGGAGTGGAGCTTCGCGGGAAGGGCCTCGGGGAGCGCGGGCTCGGGCGGAAGCTCGGGAGGGGGCGCGCCCTGCCTCTGGTCCCACCGGAGGAGGCCCCGCCCCTCGACGAGGGTGCAGCTTCCCTCCGAGCCGTAGAGCGTGATGCTCTCGGGAAAGCCGGGGTAGGCCATGGTGGTTGCCGTCAGGGTCGCAATCGCCCCGCTCTCAAACTCGACCAGCGCGGCGGCCACGTCCTCCTCCTGGTAGCCGGGCCGGACCGTGCTGAGCGCCCCGCGCACCTCTGCGGCGGGCCCCAGGAACCAGAGGAGCAGATCGGCATAGTGGATCCCCTGGTTCATCAGGACGCCCCCGCCCGATTCGGCGCGCGAGGCGCGCCAGGGCGCCTCCTTGAAGTAGTTCTCATCCCGGTAGTAGTTGATGGAGACCTCGGCCAAAAAGATCCTCCCCAGGAGGCCCTCCTCGATCGCGGCCTTGATCTGGCGGGCGCCGGCGTCAAAGCGCTTCTGGGCGACGACCGAGGCGAGCACCCCCGCCCCGGCGCAGCGGTCGATGACCTCCTGGCCGGAGGCGGAGTCGGTCGCGATGGGCTTCTCGATGAGGACGTGCTTCTTCTCACGCGCGGCGAGGAGGGCCATCGGCCCGTGGAGAAAGGAGGGAGCGGCCACGAGGACGGCGCCCACGGAGGGATCCCCCACGGCGTCCTCCGCCGTGCCGGCGGCGCGGCACCCAAAGCGCCCGGCGAAGGCCGCGAGCCGCTCCACGTCCGTATCGTAGGCGCAGCGGAGCACTGCCCCATCCAAGTGGCGGAGAACCTCTCCGTGGCGCGCCCCCATGAGGCCGCAGCCCAGGATGGCGAAACCGACCGACGGGAAGGATGGCCCAGCGGGACCGGTCATGGCAAGGCCCCCCCTACCGCGGACCGCCGCCTTTCGCTTCCATCTCCCTCTTCTCCCGCGCGAGCAATACGAGGTTCCGGGTATAGGGGACGAAGTTCGGCAGATAGGCGAGCACGCCGACGATGCTCCCCCGCTGGAAGAAGTAGGCCAGGAGAATCATCGAGCCCGCCAGGCTGAGGTACCAAAAGACGGGCGGAACCACGCTCCTCCCCACCCGTTCGCTGTAAATCCACTGCACGAGGAAACGAGAACCGAAGCACGCATTCCCCATGAGGCCGAACACTTCCCACGGGCCAAAGTCGAACCCCAGGATCATCGCAACCCTCCGATGGCGGCGCCCCGACCGCCGGGAGGGCCGCCCGTCATCCCGGGGGGGGCGGAATATGCCTCCGTTGATACCAGAGGACCGCGAGCGTGTCGATGAGGCCGACGAGGGCGCGGTGGCCGACGCCGTACTTCGAGACGCCCGACTTGCGCGGCCGGTCCGTCACCGGGATCTGGCGAACCTCCCAGCCGTGAATCTTGAGGAGGGTGGGGAGGAAGCGGTGAACCCCCCGGAAGGGGATGAGCTGGGCCAGCGCCTCCCGGCGGAACACCCGGTAGGTGCACCCCGCGTCCAGTATCCCGTCGCGCAGGATGGCGTTCCGGAAGGCGTTGGCCAGGCGCGTCGAGAGCCGCTTGGCGAGGGTGTCGGCCCTCCTCGGGCGCACGCCGCAGACCGCCCCGGCCTGGCCCAGAGCGCCGAGCAGGCGGGGGAGGTCGGCGGGGTCGTTTTGGAGGTCCGCGTCCATGGTGGCGATGAACTCGCCGCGGGCCGCCGCGAAGCCGCTCAGCTGGGCCGCGCTCTCGCCCAGGTTCACGGCATGGACGACCACCCGGACGTTGGGGAAGGCCGCCTCGAGCGCCCGGAGCCTGGCGAGGGTCCCGTCCGTGCTGGCGTCGTTGACGAAGATGACCTCCCACTCGCGTCCCAGGCCCTCGAGCACGGGCCGCAGCTCGGCCCAGAGGGCCTCCACATTGCCCTCCTCGTTGTGGCACGGGACGACCACGCTGAGCGCCCCCCGGCCCCCTGGGCTCTTCACGATCGGCCGTCCGCTCCGGGCGTGGCCGGCGGCCGGGCCGGCGCCGGCGTCTCGGCGCCCGCCCGCGTCCGGGAGGTTTGGCGGTCCAGCGATTTCCACTCCTCGAAGCTCCCGAAATAGACGAGCGAGAGGCACCAGACCGCGGCGAGGGCGCTCAGGAAGAAGGCGGCGGCGCGGCGCCGGATGAGGCACCAGGCCATGGCCGCGAGACAACCCGCCCCCAACAGGGTCGCCGTCGAGGCCAGGGGCGATCCGAAGCGCCGCACCAGGGCGGCGTAGTAGACCGCTGCGGCAAAGACCCCCACCAGGACAGCCAGCAGAACGACCATCGAGCCGAGAAGATGGCGGCCCGCCCCCGGCCCGGCCGGGGAGAGGTGGGACAGAACGGCCTCGCCCGTCATCAGGCCCAACAGCGGGAGAAGCGGCAGAATGTAGTGAGGCTGCTTCGCGGGGATGAGGGAGAAAAGAAGGAGGAGCAGGAGGAAGGACCAGACCACGAACGGCCACCCCCCCGGGCCGCGCCAACGCCCGGCGCGCCAGACGTGCCAGATGGTGAAGGGGATGAGGGCGCTCACCGGCAAGGCGATGTCCCAGATCCGGTAGAGGTAATACCAGAGGGGGCGGAAGTGGCGCCCCGTGTGTCCGACGAGCTCGACGGCCAAAGGCTGGAGCCCCTCCATCGTGAGCCAATAGAGCATCTCTTGCGGCATGACGTAGAGAAGCCAAAGATACCAGGCCGAGCCCGCCAGGGCCGCGAGCGCCAGCCAGCCCCCCACGTCCCGCCGGAGGGCCCGCCCCCACGCCCGCCGCAGCGTGAGGGCCAACGCCACGGGCGCCCCCACCACCACCACCACGGCGTGCGCCTTGGCCATGAACGCGAGAGCCACGGCCAGGGCGAAGAGGGGCACGAGGCGGCGCTCCCGCCTCCGCCACATCCGCTCGAACAGGTAGAGCGCCGCGACGCACATCGCCGAAAAGACCATGTCCGGCGCTCCTCGGCGGGCCAAGGTGGGGACGAGCACCATCGAGGCCGTCGCCAGCCCCGCCGCCGCCCCGAGCGCCCTGCCCCCGAGCATGCTCCCCCAGGCCACCGTCACCCCCAAAAGGAGCGCGCCCGCCAAGGCCGAGGGCGCCCGCACGGAACGCCAGCTCACCCCTTCCTCGGCCAGGGAGGCGGCGGCCGCGAGCCAGTGGTAGAGGGGGGGCTTGGAGAGATAAGGCCTCCCCTCGATCCGGGGAATCAGCCAGTCGCCCGAGTCCAGCATGCCTTGGACGATCTCGAAGCTCCTCGCCTCGACGGGAAGCTTTGCAGCCCCCCCGCCCAGGTTCACCGCCATGATGAGGAGGGGGACCGCGAGAAGCCCGATGAGAAAGCGCGCCGGCAGCGCGGCGCGGCCGGAGGCGGCGCCCGCTCCCGTCATGCCCGGCCCGGTGTTCATTCGGCGTGAATTCGGCTGGCGCTCGCGGCGGGCGAGCGGGTCCGCCCTGCGAAGAACCGGGCGACCTGTTCGACCACGTAGCCCACTTCTCCTTCGGTCAGATGAGGGTACATGGGAAGCGAGAGGATGGCGTCGGCGGCGGCCTCGGCCTTGGGGAAGGCACCCCGGAGATGGCCGAGGTGCGCATACGCGGGATGCAGGTGCACCGGCACCGGGTAGTGGAGGCCCGTCTGGATCCCCCGCTTCGCCAGATTCCGCGCGAGCTCATCGCGCCGTCCGGTGCGTATGACGAAAAGGTGCCAGGCGGACGCCGCCCCCTCGGGTTCCCGGGGGAGGACGACGTCCCCCACCTCGGCGAGCCCCTCGAAGTACCACTGGGCGACCCGCCGGCGCATGGCGTTCCACGCCTCAAGGCGGGGCAGCTTGGCGCTCAGGACCGCGGCCTGGAGGGCGTCCAGGCGCTCGTTGGCCCCAACCGACATGTGAACGAACTTCTCCAGGCGGCCGTGGTTGGAGGAGGCCCGCACCTTCTCCTCAAGATCCTTGAGGTCGGTCGCCACCCCTCCCCCGTCGCCAAAGCCGCCGAGGCACTTGGACGGGAAGAAGGAATAGCAGGCCGCCGCGCCCCAGGTCCCCACGCGCCTTCCGTTCAGGGCCGCCCCCTGGGCCTGCGCCACGTCCTCGATGAGGATGAGCTTGTGGCGCTTGGCGAGAGCGGAGAGCTCCGCCAGGGGGGCGGGGATCCCGTACAGATGGACCGGCAAGAGGACGCGGGTGGCGGAGCCCACGGCGGCGGCGGCGGCATCGGCCGAGATCTGATAGGTGCCGGGATCGATGTCGCAGAGGACGGGCCGGAGGCCCGCGCGCGCGATCGCCTCGACGGTGGGGACCGCCGTGTGGGTGGTGGTGATGACCTCGGCGCCGGGGGGGAGGTCCAGGCCCTCGAGGACGAGCTGGAGAGCCGCGGTCCCGCTCTTCACGGCGACCGTGTGCTTGCGCCCCTCGGCGCGCGCAAGGAGGCTCTCGAACGCCTTGACCGTCTTCCCCCCGATGAAGTCCGTGGAGCCGATGAGGCTTCGGAGGCCTTCGTCGATTGCGTCCTTCACCTCGAGGTACTGGGGCAGCAAGTCGACGAAGGGAACCTTCATCAAGATCTCCGTCCTTTCGAGCGAGAGGCCGCCCGGGCGTGAGCGCGCGTCAAAAAGCGGCGCAATCCTAGCAAGAGGGCGGGGGCAACTTCAAGCCGATAGCGCCCCGAGCCAAAGGGCGCCGCCCGCGCCGGGGGCCTGGGGCGATCACCCCCTCCAGCACAGGAGAAGCTGCTCGATGCTGAATCCCGGCCCCATGGCCAGCATCAAGCCCGAGTCCCCGCCCCGGGGCTCGCCCGAGCGGAGGACCTCGTCGAGGATCATGAGCACGGTCGAGGAGGAGACGTTCCCGCACTCGCGGAGCACCTTTCGGGAGAAGCGCAGAGCCTCCTCCGTCACGCCGAGCTCTTGGCGGTAGACCTCCAGGATGCGCTTCCCGCCCGGATGGAGGAGGAGGTGGGAGATCTCCGGCAGGCGCAAACCGTGACGCCCGAGAAAGGCCTCCAGCATGGGACGGACCTTGGCCCGCACGGCGCCGGGGATCTCCTTGGAGAGCACGATGCGAAACCCGGCCTCCTCCAGATTGTATCCCATGAGGTGGGCCGAGCGGGGGAGCGACGCGCTCCCCGAGTCGACGATCTCGGGGCCCCCATTCCCGAGGCGGCCGCTCAAGACGGCCGCGGCGGCGCCGTCCCCAAAGATCGCCACCGAGACGAGGTTGTCCATCGAAACGTCTTCCCACTGGAAGGTCAGGGTGGGCAGCTCGACCGAGAGGAGCAAGACGCGGTGCTCGGGAAACCCGCGCAGGTACTCCCGCGCCCGGGAGAGCCCGACGGCTCCCGCCGCGCAACCCATCTCCGTGATGGGAAGCCGCTTGGTGTCCGCGCGCATCCCGAGCAAATCGATGAGATAGGCGTCCACCGATGGGATCATGAAGCCGGTGCAGGAGACCGAGATGACGAGATCGACATCGCCGGGAGAGAGGCCCGCCCGCGCGATCGCCTCGCGGCCCACGCCGGCGCCGAGGCGGATGGCGCTCTCCCGATAGAGGCGGTTGCTCTCGGTCAAAGACTTGGGGCGGAAGATCTCCTCGATGGGCAGGACCGAGGAGCGGCAGGCCACCTGGGCGTTGCGGCACATGCGCAGGGCCAGGTCCGGGCTGCTCCCTTGCGCCTCGAGCCAGCGGGTGACCCAGGGCTCGATCTCCTCCTGGGCGTATTGGTGATCGGCCAGGGCCCTGGCCGTCGAGAGCACGAAGGCCACCTCCGGCCTCCTCGTGGGGTCGGGGCATCCCGCGGCGCGCGGTGGGAATCCCCTCCATTCTCCCCCATCCTCCGCACCGAGTCACGGGAGGGGCGGGGATGGGCGGATCATCGGCTCCGAGGCGCGGGGTGGGGCGAGCGGAGACAAAAAACCCCGCCCTGGCAAAAAACGCCAGGGCGGGGTTTTAAAAGGGTCAAAGGTCTTCAGCGGCTCGCCGCTTCCCGCCTGCGGGCGTCAAGGGCCCTCTTTCAGATGCGGTTGCAGACGAGATTCTCATAGTTGGCGCCCGATGGGATGAGGTCCCAGCTCACCATCCAATTGTACTCTTTCTCGAACTCCTCCCGGGAGAAGGGCGCAGGGTCCACGTAGCGCAGCCGCGGGAGGAAGAAG
>CAYMWZ010000006.1:0-26387 GCA_964394385.1 uncultured Nitrospinaceae bacterium
GGGGGGGCGGGGGCGGGGGCCGCGGGGGCAGGGGCGGGGGGAGGCGCCGCCCCCGGTCGGGAGGCAGGGGCGGGCTTGGCGGGGGCCGCCTTCCCGTCCTCGAAGGCGCTCGTGTCCTCGCCCGCCTTGCCGATCACGGCGATGTTTTGGCCGCAGGGGACGACATCGCCCTCCCCGGCCATGGTCTTCAAGAGGAGCCCCCCGTCCGGGGACTCGACGTCGTACTCCACCTTGTCGGTCTGGATCTGGAGGATGATCTCCCCCTTCTCGACCTTCTCGCCCTCGGACTTGAACCACTTGAGGATCGTGCCCTCCTCCATCGTGAGGCCGAGCTTGGGCATGGGCAGGGGCGTGGCCATGGGTTCAGGCTCCCTCTCGCACGGGCTCAGGCGACCTGGAGCAGCTCGCGCACGCCGGCGACGACGCTGTCCTTGTTCGGTATCACGTAGTTCTCCAGCTTCGGCGCGAAGGGCACCGGGGTCTCCTTGCCGCAGACGCGCACGACGGGCGCGTCGAGGTAGTCGAAGGCCTCCCGCGCCGCCAGGGCGGCCACCTCGGCCCCCCAGCCGCAGCGCTGGACGGCCTCGTGGGTGACGAGGAGCCGCCCCGTCTTGCGGATGGAGGCGAGGAGGGTCTCCTTGTCGAGGGGGAAGAGGGTGCGGGGGTCCACGACCTCGCAGCTGATCCCCTCCTTCTCCAGCTCATCCGCCGCCTGGAGGGACTTGCCCACCATTGAGGAGGTGGCCACGATGGTCGCGTCCCGGCCCTCGCGCTTCACCTCGGCCACCCCGAGGGGGATGGCGCGGTCGCCGTCGGGCACGGGGCCCTTCTGCAGGTAGAGGAGCTTGTGCTCGATGAAGATGACCGGGTCGTCGTCCCGGATGGCGCTCTTCAGGAGCCCCTTGGCGTCCCCCGGGGTGGAGGGCATCACCACCTTGAGCCCCGGCACGTGGACGAACCAGGCCTCGAGGCTCTGGGCGTGCTGGGCGGCCGAGCTCCTCCCGGCGCCCCCCTGGGTGCGGATGACGAGGGCGGTCTTGGCCTTGCCCCCGAACATGTAGCGCACCTTGGCGATCTGGTTGACGATCTGGTCCATCGCGATGGCCGAGAAGTCGATGTACATGAGCTCGGCCACGGGCCTGAGGCCCATGAGCGCCGCCCCCAGGGCGGCGCCCACGATCCCCTGCTCGGAGATGGGGGTGTTGCGCACCCGCTCGCGGCCGAACTTCTCGAGGAGCCCGAGGGTAGTCTTGTAGGAGCCGCCGAACTCGGCGATGTCCTCCCCGAGGAGGAAGACGCTCTCATCGCGCGCCATCTCCTCGGCGAGTGCTTCTTGGATGGCCTCGCGGAACATGATCTCGCGCATCGGTCTCGTTCCTCAGGAAGGGCTAGAGGCGGGCGTAGATGTCCGCCAGGGCGTCCTCGAGCCGGGGCTCGGGGCTTTGGCGGGCGAACTCGATGGCCCGCTCGATCTCCTGGTTCACCCGGGCCAGGACCTCCCCGCGCCCCCGGGGGGCGAGCCACTTCTTTTTCTCCAGGAAGGCGCCGAAGGCGGGGATGGGGTCGCGCGGCTTCCACTTGACGACCTCCTTGTCGTGGCCGTAGGCGGTGCCGGGGTCCCCGAGGTAGTGGCCCATGAAGCGCATGGTCTTGGCCTCGATGAGGGTGGGGCCCTTGCCCCCGCGCGCCCTCGCGATGGCCTCCCCGGCCGCCTCGTAGACGGCGGCAGGGTCCATCCCGTCCACGGAGATGCCGGGGATGGCGTAGGCCTTGGCCCGGTCGGAGATGTCCCGGATGGGCTGGTGGGCCGCCTGGGGGGTGCTCTCGGCGAAGCCGTTGTTCTCGCAGACGAAGACGGCGGGGAGCCTCCAGAGCGCGGCCAGGTTGATCCCCTCGTGGAAGGCGCCCTCGTTGCTGGCACCATCGCCGAAGAAGCTCACGACGACGCGCTTCCCGCCCTTGAGCTTGATCCCCAGGGCGGCGCCCGCGGCGATGGGGATGCCGCCGCCCACGATGCCGTTCGCCCCGAGGGCCCCCAGATCCTGGTCGGCGATGTGCAAAGAGCCCCCTTTCCCCTTGCAGTAGCCCGTCTGCCGGGCGTAGAGCTCGGCGAACATGCCCTCGTAGCGCAGCCCCTTGGCGATCATGTGGCCGTGGCCGCGGTGGGTCGAGGTGATCTGATCCTTCGGGCCCAGGTGGGCGCAGACACCCGCCGCGACGGCCTCCTCGCCGATGTAGGCGTGCATGTGCCCGGGAAGCTCGCCCGTCTGGTAGAGCTCCATGGCGCGCTCCTCGAAGCGGCGGATCCGCACCATGGTCTCATAGATCCAGAGCGCTTTTTGCTTCGTCAGTTCAGCCATGGGCCTTCCCTGGAAACGTCAGAGCCGGGCGTAGATGTCCGCCAGGGCGTCCTCGATCTGGGCCTCGGGGCTTTGGCGGGCGAACTCGATGGCCCGCTCGATCTCCCGGTTCACCCGGGCCAGGACCTCCCCGCGCCCCCGGGGGGCGAGCCACTTCTTTTTCTCCAGGAAGGCGCCGAAGGCGGGGATGGGGTCGCGCGGCTTCCACTTGACGACCTCCTTGTCGTGGCCGTAGGCGGTGCCGGGGTCCCCGAGGTAGTGGCCCATGAAGCGCATGGTCTTGGCCTCGATGAGGGTGGGGCCCTTGCCCCCGCGCGCCCTCGCGATGGCCTCCCCGGCCGCCTCGTAGACGGCGGCAGGGTCCATCCCGTCCACGGAGATGCCGGGGATGGCGTAGGCCTTGGCCCGGTCGGAGATGTCCCGGATGGGCTGGTGGGCCGCCTGGGGGGTGCTCTCGGCGAAGCCGTTGTTCTCGCAGACGAAGACGGCGGGGAGCCTCCAGAGCGCGGCCAGGTTGATCCCCTCGTGGAAGGCGCCCTCGTTGCTGGCACCATCGCCGAAGAAGCTCACGACGACGCGCTTCCCGCCCTTGAGCTTGATCCCCAGGGCGGCGCCCGCGGCGATGGGGATGCCGCCGCCCACGATGCCGTTCGCCCCGAGGGCCCCCAGATCCTGGTCGGCGATGTGCAAAGAGCCCCCTTTCCCCTTGCAGTAGCCCGTCTGCCGGGCGTAGAGCTCGGCGAACATGCCCTCGTAGCGCAGCCCCTTGGCGATCATGTGGCCGTGGCCGCGGTGGGTCGAGGTGATCTGATCCTTCGGGCCCAGGTGGGCGCAGACACCCGCCGCGACGGCCTCCTCGCCGATGTAGGCGTGCATGTGCCCGGGAAGCTCGCCCGTCTGGTAGAGCTCCATGGCGCGCTCCTCGAAGCGGCGGATCCGCACCATGGTCTCATAGATCCAGAGCGCTTTTTGCTTCGTCAGCTCGGCCATCTGGCCTCCTCTTGGTGCTCCCCCCCGGGCGAGGTCCGCCCCGGCCGACGCGGCCCGGGGCGCTCCCCGCCGCCTCCGGAGGGTCCTGCGGGGAGGGCTCAAGCGTCCCGCTGCTTGGCTCTCAGCATCTCGCGTTGTTTCTGGAAGATGTAGCGCAAAATCTCTTCGCTGTCCTGCGGGTTGATGGCGACGAAGCGGGCCCCGACCTCGGCGGAGGGGGCCTTGTCGCGGCGCTTGATAGACGAGGAGAGGCGCTCCACCCGGCCGATGGCTTCGACCCGGAACGACGGGGAGGCCGGGATGATCATGGCGATCCAGAGGTGGGCCCCCTTCTTGTACAAATGCTGGCTGGGGAAGCGGATACCCGAGCCGCTGATGTTGACCTCGGCGCGGTAGAACTCGGCTTCCTCCGTCTTCGCCGGGGCCTGGGACAGGAGCAGGGAGATCAGGTAATCGAGCTTCTTGTCGAGGAGAGAGATCGCCCGCCAGGTGGGGGCGTTCGGGTCGATCGCCTTGCCGGCGGCCTGGATGATGTTGGCCACCGACTCCAGGGCGCTCTGGCTGGCGGAGCGGGTGATGATCTGGTGACCGAAGGACTCAATTTCTTGGTCCGCAACGGGCCGGTGGCTGATCTCGATCACATCGTCCATGCGGACCATGGAGCGCCGCTGGTCTTCCTGGGCCATGGAAGGCTCCTCTTTCGAAAAAACCCCGCAATCTCCAGGAAATCACGAGTTTTCATGCTAGCACGGAGGCGCAGCCGGGGCAAGAATCGGGCCGCGGGAGCGGCGGATTCCTCCCCTGGGCCGGGGGGGCGGCCCCCTTTTTCGCCTCCGGTCGAGGACGCCCGGAAGGCTTGAACTTTCTCCTCAGAAAGAATAAAGTACGGGGGACTTTGCTGCGCTACGCAGTGGGCCCGAGTTGTGGCCCACTTTTTTTCGCCCGCCCCCTGGGGACGAGGAAGCGATGGCCTTCGCCGACGTCGTCAGCTGGGTGTGGGCGCTGGCCGAGCCCGTGGCCGCCTCCCTGGGGGTGGAGCTCATCGAGGTCGAGCATGCGGGAGGGCGGAAGCGCCAGGTGCTGCGGCTCTACATCGACAAGCCCGGAGGGGTGGGCCTGGCCGACTGCCAGCGCGTGAGCCGGGAGGTCGAGGGGCGCCTCGACGCGGAGGACGTCATCGGCTCGCCCTATCTGCTCGAGGTCTCGAGCCCCGGGCTGGAGCGGCCCCTCCGCCGCCCGGTGGACTTCCGCCGCTACGTGGGCCGCCGCGTCCGCCTCCGCCTGCGGGGCTCCCAGGAGGGCGCTCGGAAGGTGGCGGGGGTTCTGCGGGGAATCGAGGGCGAGGTCGTGGCGGTCGAGACGGAGGGTGGGGAGCGGCGCTCCTTCTCCCTGGGGGAAATCGCGAAGGCGAACCTTGAGGTGGACTGGCAGGCCGAATTCCGGGGGAAGCCCGCAGGCGGGGAGCCCGATCGGGCAGGCGAAGGAGGGATGGGCAGGTGAGCCAAGAGCTTCTGGCGGTGCTGACACAGGTGGAGCGTGAGCGGGGGGTCGCCAAGGAGATTCTCTACGACACGCTGAAGGTGGCGATCGCCTCGGCCGCCCGCAAGCAATACTCCCTGGGCGAAAACGTCGAAGTCGCGCTCGACACCGGCTCAGGGGAGATCCGCGTGCAGGCGATGAAGGAGGTGGTCCGGATCGTCCAGAGCCCGGAGAACGAGATCACCCTGGAGGACGCACGGAAGACCTACCCCGACATCCAGGTGGGCGACCAGTTCCCCATCGACCTCGACACCGAGGGCCTCGGCCGGATCGCCGCCCAGATCGCCAAGCAGGTCATTCTCCAGCGCGTGCGCGAGGCCGAGCGGGCGAACATCTACGCCGAGTTCAAGGGGCGCGAGGGGGAGATCATCACCGGCGTGGTCTCGCAGGTGGAGCGGGGGAACATTTATGTGGACATCGGCCGCGGGGAGGCCATCCTGCCCCGCCGGGAGCAGATTTTCCGCGAAGTCTACAAGCGCGGGGACCGCATCAGGGCCTACATCATGGAGGTGCGCGAGGTGTCGAAGGGCCCCCAGATCGTCCTCAGCCGGACCCATCCGGGCCTGCTCATCCGCCTCTTCGAGATGGAGGTCCCCGAGATCTACGACGGAGTGGTCGAGATCAAGGGCTGCGTCCGCGAGCCGAGCGGGCGCTCGAAGGTGGCCGTCGTCAGCCACGATCGCGACATCGACCCGGTGGGCGCCTGCGTGGGCACGCGGGGGAGCCGCGTCCAGGCGATCGTCCAGGAGCTCAGGGGCGAGAAGATCGACATCATCGCCTGGAACGACGACCTCCGCACCTATGCGGCCAACGCCCTCAGCCCCGCCCGCATCCAGCACATCACCCTCATCGAGGACGAACGCCGGATGGAGGTTCTCGTCCCGGACGACCAGCTCTCCCTCGCCATCGGCAAGGGGGGGCAGAACGTCCGCCTGGCGGCCAAGCTTCTCGGCTGGAAGATCGACCTGAAGGGCGAGAGCGAATACCGCCGCATGATCGCCGAGAAGGCGTTCCACTCCGAGGCCGCCGAGGGGAAGGCGGCCGCGGAGCCTGAGGCGGAGGAGGCCACCGACCTGGTCAACCTGGAGGTGGTGGGCGAGAAGACGGCCCAGCTCCTGGCCGGCAACGGGTTCCCTTCGATCCACGCGATCGCCACCGCCACCGCCGAGCAGCTGTGCGAGGTTCCCGGCATCGGCCCCAAGCGGGCCCAGCTCCTCATCGAGTCGGCGAACGCGTACCTGAAGGCCAAGGGGAGCGGCGCCGAGACGGTGGCGCAGGGGGATTGAGGCGGCCGGGGGGATCCGGGAGGTCGGGGAGCCGTGCCCGAGCGGACGTGCGTGGCCTGCCGGCGCAAGGGCCCGGCAGAGGAGTTTTTCCGCATGGTGGCGGAGCCCGCGGGCGGGGTGGCCGTTGAGCTCGACAGCCGCCTGCCGGGGAGGGGGGCGCACTGCTGCTTCAGCCCCTCGTGCGTGGGGGCCGCCCTGAAGCCGAAAAATCTCGGGCGCGCCCTCAAGCGGGCGGCAAGGCCCCCCGAGGCCTCCCAGATCGTCGGGCGCCTGCGCGCCCTTCTCCTGGAGCGGATCGCGGGGTTCATCGCGGCCGGCCAGCGCAAGGGGGTCCTCTCCGCGGGCCGGGAGGCGGCAGCGCGGGCCGCCCGCGCGGGGAGGGGAGGGCGGATGCTCCTCGCCGGGGATCTCGCCGAGGGGAGCCGGCGCGAAGTCGCCCAAGGGGCGGAGGTGGAGCTTCCGCTGGGCATGGAGGAGTTGGGCCGGCTGCTGGGGCGCTCCCCGGTGGGGGTCTTGTTCCTGGCGGATGCCTCGCTGGCCGACGCGGTGGCCCTGAGGGTCGACCAGCTTCGCGCCCTGGGGCAAACTTGAGCGGAAAAGGCAGAATCCATAGGATAGGATGAATCGCGGCGCCCCGTCTGAAGGGACAGGAGGGCGGCCGCCCCGGAGGCGGATGGATGGCAAAAACGCGGGTGTACGAGCTGGCCAAGCGGCTGGGCTTCGACAGCAAGGCGTTCGTCGAGGAACTCAGCCGCGAGGGGATCCAGGTCAAGAGCCACATGAGCACGGTCGACGAAGAGACGGCCGACCTCATTGTGACCTTGTTCGCCCCCCAGGCGAAGAAGGCCGCCCCGCCCCCCGCGGAGGCGCCGCCCAAGAAGCCGGCCGCCCCGCCCAGGGCCAAGAGGAAGGCCCCCGCCCCGCCCGCCGCCAAAAGGGATAAGGCGCCGCCCAGGCGCCCCGAGGAGAAGGCCGCCCCGCCCGCCGCGCCGATGGCCCCCGCGCCTGCCCCCAAGATCCCGGCGGAGGAGCCGCCCGTCCGGGCGCCGGCCCCGCCGCCCCCCCCTGTGCGGCCCCGGGGAGGGAGGGTGCGCTTGGCCGAGACAATCACGGTCAAGGACCTGGCCGAGAAGCTCAGCCTCAAGGCGACCGAGGTCATCAAAGAACTCATGAAGATGGGCCAGATGACCACCATCAACCAATTGATCGACCACACCACGGCCTCCAGCGTATGCGATCGCTTCGGCTACGAGGTCGAGATCACGAAGGACAACATCGAGGATCTCCTCATCCAGGCGGAGGATTCCGCCGAGGCGCTCAAGGCCCGCGCTCCGGTCATCACGATCATGGGGCACGTCGACCACGGCAAGACGCGCCTCCTGGACGCCATCCGCAAGGCCAACGTCATGGAGCGGGAGGCGGGCGGCATCACCCAGCACATCGGCGCCTACCGTGTCACCACCGAGAAGGGAACCGCCGTCTTTCTCGACACGCCGGGCCACGAGGCCTTCACCGCCATGCGGGCGCGCGGGGCCAAGGTGACGGATCTGGTCGTCCTCGTCGTGGCGGCCAACGAGGGCGTGATGCCCCAGACCCGCGAGGCCATCGCCCACGCCAAGGCGGCCGGGGTGCCGATCATGGTGGCCGTGAACAAGATCGACCTTCCCGACGCCAGCCCCGACCGGGTCAAGCAGCAGCTCTCCGACTTGGGCCTCGTCCCCGAGGAGTGGGGCGGGGACACCGTCTATTGCCCCGTGTCGGCCAGGCAGAGGGTGGGCATCGACGAGCTGCTCGACCTGGCCATCCTCCAGGCCGAGCTCATGGAGCTCAAGGCGAACCCCGACCGCGAGGCGTCGGGCGTCGTCGTGGAGGCCAAGCTCGACCGCGGGCGGGGGCCGGTGGCCACCGTCCTCGTCCAGCGCGGGACGCTCCACGTGGGGGACACCTTCGTCGCCGGGAAGTGGCACGGCAAGGTCCGCGCCCTGCTCGACGACCAGGGGCACAAGCTGAAGGCGGCCGGACCCTCCACCCCGGCGGAGATCCTGGGCTTCGCTGGCGTGCCCGAGGCGGGCGATGCGTTCTACGTGGTCACCGACGACCGCGCGGCGCGGGAGATCAGCTCCAAGCGCCAGCAGCGTGAGCGCATGGCCTCCCTCCTCGCCACCTCCCGGGTGAGCCTGGAGAGCTTCTTGGACAGCGTGAAGGAGGGCCGCCTCAAGGAGCTCAACCTCATCCTCAAGGCCGACGTCCAGGGGAGCATCGAGGCCCTGCGCGAGAGCCTCATGAAGCTGGGCAACGAGGAGGTGGGCGTGCGGATCCTCCACGGCTCGGTGGGGGGCATCACCGAGACCGACGTCATGCTGGCGGCGGCCTCCTCGGCGGTCGTCGTGGGCTTCAACGTTCGGCCCACACCCGGCGCGACCGATACCGCCAAGCAGGAGAAGGTGGACATCCGGCTCTACTCGGTCATCTACGACGCCATCGAGGAGGTGAAGTCCGCCCTGGAGGGCATCCTGGAGCCGGTCAAGCGCGAGGTCGTCCGCGGGCACGCCGAGGTGCGCCAGCTCTTCCACGTGCCGAGCGTGGGCACCATCGCCGGCTGCTTCGTGACCGACGGCAACATCCGCCGGGGCTCGGAGGTCCGGCTCATCCGGGACAGCGTGGTCACCTACACGGGCCGCATCTCGTCGCTCCGCCGCTTCAAGGAGGACGTGGCCGAGGTCCAGCAGGGCTACGAGTGCGGCATCGGGCTTGAGCGCTACAACGACCTCAAGGAGGGGGACGTCATCGAGCCCTTCGTCACCGAGGAAGTCGCCCGCACCCTCTAGCGCCCGGCCGCCGCGCGGCCGCCGGGCTGGAAACGGCCGCTCCCATGACAGCCGTGGGCCTCCTGACCGTCGACCTGCAAATCCACGACAGCGGATCGCTCAAGAGCAAGCGCAAGGTCGTGCAGGCCATCACCTCCCGCCTGCGGCAGCGCTTCAACGTGTCGGTTGCGGAGGTGGATTTCCAGGACAAGTGGCAGCTCTGCCGGATCGGAGTGAGCGCCGTGAGCAACAACGGGCGCGTGCTCGACAGCCAGCTGCGCAAGGCGCTCGACGCGATCGAAGGCATGGGCCTGGCCGTGATCCTGGATTTCCACATCGAGATCCTCTAGCAGCGCCTCCGCGGAGAGGGGCGCGCCAGAGACGGAGCCATCATGAACTACCCCCGGTCGGCCCGCGTGGCCGAGCTCATCCAGGCGGAGCTCGCCGATCTGCTCATGCGCGAGGTGAAAGATCCCCGCGTCGAGAGCATCGTCATCACCCGCGTTGAGGTCTCCCCCGACCTGCGCCAGGCGACGATCCACTTCAGCCGCTACGGAGAGGGGCGCGGGGGGGAGGAGGAGGTCGCCGAGGGCCGCGAAGGGCTCGAGCGCGCCGGCAGCTTTCTCCAGATGAAGCTGGGCGAGCGCCTCGCCCTGAAGCGGGTCCCCCACCTGAGGTTCGTGGTGGACCGGGGCATGGCCCACAGCGAGCACATCGAGCGGCTCATCTACAAGCTGCGCCGGGAGCGGCCGGAGAAGCGGAGCCCGTGAAGCTGGCCGGGGTTCTGAACCTGAGGAAGGAGGCGGGGCCCACGTCGCACGACGTGGTCGCCGCCGTACGGCGGCTCCTGCCACGGAGGACGAAGGTGGGGCACGCGGGCACCCTCGACCCCATGGCCGAGGGTGTGTTGCCCGTCTGCCTGGGGGCCGCCACCAAGCTGTTTCCCTATCTGCTGGAGTGCCGCAAGACCTACCGCGCCGTCATGCGCTTCGGCCGGGTGACGGACACCCAGGACGCGACGGGCCAGACGCTCTCCGAGACCGACCCGGGCGAGATCTCCTTGGCCCGGGCCCAAGGGCTTCTGGACGCCTTCGCGGGGCGCGGCGCCCAGCGGCCCCCGATGTACTCCGCCCTCAAGGTGGGCGGAACCCGCCTCCACGAGCTGGCGCGGGCGGGGTTGGAGGTCGAGCGCGGGAGCCGCCCGATCGAGATCTTCCACATCCAGGCCCTCGAGGCCGCGGGCCCCCGCCTGACCTTTGAGGTGACCTGCAGCCGGGGGACCTACATCCGCTCCCTGTGTCACGACGTGGGGGCCCTCCACGGAGCGGGCGGGTGCCTCGAGGCGCTCACCCGGACGGCGCTGGGGCCCTTCCGGCTGGAGGAGAGCATCTCCCTCGAGGCGGCCGGGGGGCTGGCGCAGGAGGGCCGCCTGGAGGAGGCGCTCGTCCGCCCGGCCGAGGCGCTGGCCCACATGCCCGCCCTCGGGGTTCGGCCGGAGGCGGAGGAGAGGCTCCTCCACGGGGCCTCCCTGGGGGCGCGGGACCTGGTGGGGGAGGAGCCGGCGGGGGCGGGCAAGGTGCGCCTCCTCTCCGCCGCCGGGGAGCTCCTCGCGGTCGGGCGCCTCATCCCGCCCGAGGGCCGGCGGGCGGGCCAGGGCTGGGTGGCCCCGGAGCGTGTGTTCGCCGCCTGAGGCCGGCGGTGTTTACAAAGGGACCGAAGTCGGCTAGTATTCGCCGGTTTGAAGGAAGGCGCGTGATGAGGCCCCGGGAGAGCCCGGGCCGAGGAAGTGGAGGAAAGAACCGGATGCCCCTCGCCAAGGAGCGGAAAACCGAAGTCATCCAAAAGTTCCGCAAGCACGAGACCGACACCGGATCGCCAGAGGTGCAGGTCGCCATTCTGACCGAGCGCATCGCCTACCTCACCGACCACTTCAAGGCCCACGCGAAGGACCACCATTCCCGAAGGGGGTTGTTGAAAATCGTGGGTCAGCGGCGCCGCCTTCTGGATTACCTGAAAGAGAAGGACGTCGACCGCTACCGCACGATCATCGAGCATCTCGGCCTCCGCCGCTGAGCCAAAAGGCCGAAGCCTCCTGAGGGAATTCTCTATGCAGCCCATCCGGAAAGAAATCTCCATCAACGGTTACACCCTCGCCTTCGAGACCGGCGAGATCGCCAAGCAGGCCGCCGGCGCCGCCATGATGCACTACGGGGAGACCTCGGTGCTTTGTACGGTGTGCGCCTCCCCGAGCGCGCGGGAGGGGCTCGACTTCTTCCCCCTGACGGTGGACTACCGCGAGTTCTTCTACGCGGCGGGCATCATCCCCGGCAACTTCTTCCGGCGCGAAGCCCGGCCGAACGAGCGCGAGGTCTTGACCTGCCGGCTCATCGACCGCCCCATCCGGCCGCTCTTCCCCAAAAACTTCCGCTGCGAGACCATGATCCAGATCATGGTGATGTCCTACGACCGGATCTGCGACTCGGACATCCTGGCCATCAACGGCACCTCGGCCGCCCTCCACATCTCCGACATCCCCTTCGCCGGCCCCGTCGGGGCCGTGCGCGTCGGCCGGGCGGGGGGAGAGATCATCGTCAACCCCACCGTCGAGCAGCAGATCGAGAGCGACCTCAACTGCGTCCTCGCCGGCACCGCCGACGCCATCGTGATGGTCGAGGCGGGGAGCTTCGAAGTCTCCGAGGAGGTCTACATGGAGGCCTTCGAGAAGGGCCACGCCGTCATCCAGAAGCTCTGCGCCCTCCAGGAGGAGCTGCGCGCCGAGGCCGGAAAGCAAAAACGCGAGCTCCCAGACGCCGGCTCGGACGAGGCCCTCCTCGCCCGCGTCCGCGAGATCGCCGCCCCCCGCCTCCAGGCCGCCGCCCGGATCCACGAAAAACTGGCCCAGTACAAAGCCATCGACGAGGCCGCTGAGGCCGCCGTCGGGGCGCTCTGCACGGAGGAGGAAGGGGCGCCCGACTCCAAAACGGTCAAGGAGTGTTTCGGGAAGATCGAGAAGGATGTCTTCCGCAGCATCATCCTGGAGCAGGGGGTGCGGGCCGACGGCAGGGGGCTCAAGGACGTTCGGCCCATCACCATCCGCATGAGCCCGCTCGCGCGCCCCCACGGCAGCGCCCTCTTCACCCGGGGCGAGACCCAGGCCCTGGTCACCGTCACCCTCGGCACCGGCTCCGACGCCCAGCTCATGGACACCCTGGACGGGAAGTCCGACCGCCACTTCTTGCTCCACTACAACTTCCCCGGCTTCAGCGTGGGGGAGGCCAAGCCCAACCGGGGGCCCGGGCGCCGCGAGATCGGCCACGGCGCCCTCGCCTCCCGCGCCGTCCAGGCCGTCCTCCCGGATCAGGAGATTTTTCCCTACACCATCCGCGTCGTGTCGGACATCACCGAGAGCAACGGAAGCTCCTCGATGGCCTCCATCTGCGGGGCGAGCCTCGCCCTCATGACCGCGGGAGTTCCCGTCACCGCGCCCGTGGCCGGAGTGGCGATGGGCCTCATCAGCGATGAGGCCTCGGGCCGGACGGCAATCCTGACCGACATCCTGGGCATCGAGGACCACCTGGGGGACATGGACTTCAAGGTGGGGGGCACCCGCGAGGGGATCACCGCCCTCCAGATGGACATCAAGATCAGGGGCCTCAAGCTCAGCCTCGTCCGCGAGGCCCTCGCCCAGGCGCGGCAGGCCCGGCTATTCGTCCTGGACCAGATGGATGCCGTCATCTCCGCCCCGCGCCCGGAGATCTCCCCCTACGCGCCGCGCATCTTCACCATCCGGATCTCCAAGGACCGCGTGCGCGACGTCATCGGGCCCGGAGGGAAGGTCATCCGGGGCATCGTGGAGGAGACGGGCGCCCAGATCGACGTCGAGGACGATGGGACCATCTTCGTCGCCTCGACCGACGAGGCGAGCGCCCGGCGGGCCATCGAGATCATCCGCGAGCTCACCCAGGAGGCCGAGCCCGGCCGGATCTACTACGGCACCGTGCGGAAGATCATGGACTTCGGCGCCTTTGTCGAGATCTTCCCCGGGACAGACGGCCTCGTCCACATCAGCAACATCTCGAAGCGCCGGGTGGGGTCGGTCTCGGACGTCTTGAAGGAGGGCGACCGGATCCTGGTGAAGTGCCTGGAGGTGGAGGGGAACGGGCGCATCCGCCTCTCCATGAAGGACGTGAAGGAGGAGGAGATCCCGCCCGAGTACAAGGAGTTCTACGCGCCCGTCACCTGAGCCCGCCCGCGACCCGGCCCTCCGCCCCGAGGGCGACGACTCCCGACCGGCCTCTCCGAAGGCCGGTTTTTTTTGGCGCCTCTGCAAGCACGCGAGGACGCTCAAGGAGGATTCCAGATGCCGCAAGAGACGCGCGAGGAGAGGGTGCGCCGCATCACCGAAAAAATGCACAAGGATCGGGGCTTCACCTTCGACTACCTGGGGTTCGGGGCGCAGCTCGACCCCGACTACTTCGAGATGTACTCCCAAAACCATTGGGGCTTCTTCAAGGAGAGCCCCCGCCATCTGGACCCCAAGACGCGCGAGCTGATCGCCTTGGGGATCCTCGCGTTCAAGGGGATGGACCACTCCTGCTACGTGCACTCGAAGAAGGCGCTGCGCCTGGGCGCCACGATGGAGGAGGTGCTGGAGGCGTTCGAGGTCGCGGCCATCCCCGGGGGCGTCCCCGTGCTATATTTCGGGCTGCGCGCGCTCCAGCGCATCGCCGCCGAGCAGGCCGAAGCCGAGAAAGGCAAAAAATAGCTCCGGCCGCTCTCGACGGGGCGTCCTCATCCGGGGGGAAGGCGCCATGAAGCGCAAGGAACTGGGGATCGCGGTGGTGGGGTCGGGCCGCATCGGCTCGCTCCGGGCGCGCCTGGCGGCGCGGCATCCCTCGGTCCGCTTCCTGGCCGTCTCCGACCTCGACCCCGCCCGGGCGGGGGCCTTGGGCGAGGAGGCGGGGGCCCAGCTCGCCTCGGGGGACAACCTCGAGATCATCCGCCGGCCCGAGGTGGACGCCGTCATCGTCTCAACCCCCGAGCACGATCACGCCCGGCCCATCATCCAGGCGCTCGAGCTGGGGAAGCCTGTTCTGGTCGAGAAGCCCATCGCCTTGACCCTGGAGGATGCCGACCGCATCCTCGCCGCGGCCGGCCGCTCCGGGGCCGAGCTGCGCGTCGGCTACGCCCAGCGCTTCAAGCGCCGCTACCTCCTCGCCAAGGAGCAGATCCTCCAGGGGCGCCTGGGGCGCGTCCTGGGCGGAAGCGGCCGCACCTGCAACACGCGCGCGCAGGGCTTCCAGATCCTCCAGCGCTCGCCCCACGCGACTCCCGTCCTGGACGTCCTGACCTACTGGGTGGACATGGTCTGCTGGTTCCTAGAGGGCAACCGCCCGGTCGAGGCGGTGGCCCGCGGGCACGGCGTCATCTACAAGGAGGCCGGCTACGCGGCGGACGACATGACCTGGGCCCTCCTCACCTTCGAAGACGGCGCGGTGGTGAACCTCGGCGTGTACTACGCGCTCCCCGAGAAGTACCCCACCCTGGGCCAGAGCGTCCGCCTGGAGATTTACGGCACCGACGGCGTGCTGATGCTGGATGACGATCACAAGGACGAGCTTCTCTACACCGACCGGGGCATCCCCCACGCCTACATACCGGGCCACCAGGTGAACATGGCCTTCTTGAGCAGCACGACCCCGGGGGACTGGGCGCTGGGGGACTACTGGGGCCCGCTGGCCGATGAGACGCGGGCATGGCTCGACCACTTGGCGACGGGCCGCCCGTGCGCCCTGGCCACGGCGGAGGAGGCCCGCCAGACCCTCGAGGTCACCCTCGCCATCGAGCAGTCGGCCCGGACGGGCGAGGCGGTGAGGCTGCCTTTAGGGGAAGGGAACTGAGCGCCTAGGCGCGGCGGATCGACTTCATCTCCTTGAGGGCCTCGCGGATCACCTTTTCGGCGATCACCTCGCCCGGCACGTGGTACTCGTCCCGCTCGATCCGCGCCCGGATCTCGGCCACGAGGTCGGCCCGCACGTCCGCGATCTCGGCCAGCGCCCGCTGGATGCGGTTCATCAGCATGGCCCGGTCGCTGACCTCGACCATCTCGCCCGCGGGAGCGGCCGCCTGCTCGGGGGTGGAGGCGCCGCCTTTGGCTTGCTCGGTCTTTTCCCGGCGGCGGAGGGATTCGGTGTAGGGCTCGCCTGTAACTTTTCGCCGGATGGGCTCGAGATCCACCAAGGGGGCTCCTCCTTCTGGCGGGCGGCTCCTGCGCCCGCCAGCTTAGATCAACTCGTTCAAAATGTCTCGGGCCAGCTTGCGAAGCTCGGCCGTGGCGCCCTCGCGGGCCTCGGGCGTCAGCTCGACCAAGACCTCTCCCGTCTCCTTGTGCACGATGGCGCCGCCGCCTCCCTCGGGGTTCCTCTGGACGCCGAGGCCGAGGTTTTCCAGGACCCCGTCGAAGGAGGGGTGCCCCGGCGCGCCTTCTCTCTTCTCCGGCTGGGCGCCTTCGCCCGCCTCGTCCAGGGCTGAGAGGAATCTTTGGACGAACCGCTCGGTGAGCTGCTCCAGCTGCTCCTCCCGGACCTGCCGGAGGTCCCTCCTCGCCGACCGGGAGGCCTGAAAGGCCTCCTGGGAGATGTTGACCCGCGCCGCCGGCTGAGGCGCCCCGGCCGGGCGGGACTTCAACTCCGCGATGCGCTCCCCGATGCGCTGCTGGCGCTGATAGCTGCGCTCGACGCTGGTGGCGAGGTAGGGCGCGATCTTCAAGGGGCGCCTCCTTGGGGGCTTCCGGCCGCCGGGGGTGGGGGAGCGCCGGGGAGCTCAGCAAATCGCAAAAAATCCAAGCGTTTTCGCAATCTCTTCATCCCCTGCCTTCGGGCGGACCCACCCCTCCACGTGCGTATATCGGCAGAGCGGGGCGGGAACTTGAGAAAAATTTCGGGGGGAGCCCCGGTTTTTCCACATGCCGAGGCAACTGCTTGAGAAAATAGGGCTTCTTCCATCGTCCGGGGGCAGGGTCTCCTCCTTCAGCCCCCCGCCCGCTGGACCGGCCGGCCCAGGCCCGCCTCGGCGGTCACTTTTCCCTCCTCCATGACGACCTGGCCCCGGACGAGGGTCATGACGGGCGCCCCCTTGACCTTCCAGCCGTTGAAGGGGGTCCAGCGGCACTTGGAGACGATGTCCTCATCGCGCAGCGTCTCGCGCCGCTCCATGTCGACGAGGATGAGGTCGGCGTCCGCGCCCGCCTGGATGCAGCCCTTCCGGGGGTAGAGGTTGAACAGGCGGGCCGGGCGCTCGCTGCAGAGGCGGACGAGCTGGTTGAGGGTCAAGAGCCCCTCGTTCACTGCGTTGAGCATCAGGCGCATCGTGGTCTCCACGCCGGGGATCCCGAAGGGCGCCTTGTGGATGTCCTCGATGCCGGCCTCCTTCCGCGCCCGGGGGAAGGGGCAGTGGTCGGTCCCGATGGTGTCCACCATGTCCCGGCCCAGGGCGGAGCGCATCCCCTCCCGGACCTCGGGGGCCCGGATGACAGGGGTGAACTTGACGAAGGGCCCCAGCTCCTTGAGGTGCGTCAGGTCCAGATAGAAGTAGTGGGGGCAGCTCTCGGCGTAGATGCGCGCTCCGCGGCGCCTCGCCCCCTGGATGGCCTCGAGGAGGGAGGGCTGGCTCACGTGCGCCACGAGGACGGTACAGCCCGTGAGCTCCGCCAGGGCGATGGCGTCCAAGGTGGCCACGGTCTCGCTCTCGGGGTTGCGCCACTCGCTGATGCACAGGTAGTCGGTGCGCCCCTGGGCGTCGATCCGCTTCTTGGCCTTCTTGAGGATGGTGTCGCTCTCGCAGTGGAGCATGACGGTGCCGCCGAAGCCGGCCACCTCCCGCATGATGTCCAGCAAGACCCCCTCGGAGAGGTCGGGCACCCCGTGCAGCTCGCACATGAAGCCCTTGAAGCCGAGCGCGCCTCCCTCCCACATGGGGCGCAGGTGCTCGAGGTTGTCCACGTCCAGGCCCCCCAGCTGGCCGTAGTCGACCACGGCCCTGGAGCGGATGTACTCGGTCTTCTCCTCCAGTATCTTGCGGGTGTAGACGAGGGGCTCGCTGCGGTGGTGGTCGATCACGGTGGTCACCCCGCCCCGGGCGGCCGCCTTCGTCCCCGTGGTCCAATCCTCGCGGTCGGTGAAGCCGGGGTCCATCATGTGGACGTGCTCGTCCACCATGCCGGGTAGAACGTGGCGGCCGGCGGCGTCGATCTCGCGCTTGGCCCCGTTCACCCTCTCCCGGCTGATGGCCGCGATGCGCCCCCCCTCGACATAGATGTGGCCGGGGTAGGTGCCGCCGGATGCGACGATTTTAGCGTTGGATACGAGAAGGTCCGCTTTCATCAGAAGGGTTCCTCCTGGGTGTCATCAAGGGCGTGCCTTCGCGCCGGAGGAGGGGTCCTCCCGCTGGAGGAGATCCCGCCCCAGGACGATCTCGACGGAGTAGGGGCCGGGGGTCTCGAGGGGCTTGAGGCTCCCCCGCCTGCCGAGGGCCCGCCGGAGGGCGAGGGCCATGCGCTCCGCCCCCTCACGATAGTAGATGATGGTGCGGGGATGATCCAGGCGGTCTGCGTTCCCGACGCCGAGGACGTTGAAGCGGCCCGCTCTCAAGCGGCCGGCCCACAGCGCGGCGTAGCCGCGGACGCCGTTCCCGTTGAGGATCCGGATACCCCCCTCCTCGGCGGCGTCCGGAGGGACCCCGGGGGCGGGCGCGCCGGGCGGCTCGGGCCTGGAGGGCGGGGGGCGGCTCGTAAGGACGTCCTCCCCCGGGGGAGCGCCCGCGGGGGATGGCTCCGAGGAGAGAACCTCCTGGGACGCGGCCAAGACCCACCCGGCGGGGACGAAGGAGAGGAGGCCGCCCAAGAAGAGACTGAGGAAACCCCAACGGAGCAGTGCGGCGCGCATCATTTGGGCCTCGCTTGATTCCGCCCGATGATCATCCCACCTCGCCCATATGTCCGCAAGCGCGCGGGATTTTCCGCCGTCTTGTCCGGCCGCCGGGCGGGGGCTATGATGCGACCGCATCACGGCCCGCCCGGCCAGGGGAGCTTTGATGGCGCGATTCGCATCCGGTTTCGCGGGCCGCCCGTCCGCCTTTTTTTTGGGCTCCTTCGCCCTTCTCATCGTCCTCGGCGCCTTCCTCCTCTCGCTCCCCATCGCCTCGACAAAGGGAGGGCTCTCCCCCGCCCAGGCCCTCTTCATGGCCGCCTCCGCCGTCTGCGTGACGGGCCTCTCGGTCGTGGACATCGGGACGGAGCTCACCCCCTTCGGCCAGTGGGTGATCCTCGGCCTCATCCAGCTAGGCGCCCTCGGGCTGATGACCTTTTACGCCTTCTTCTTCACGATGCTGGGCCAATCGATCCCCTTCGTCCACCGCACCATCCTGCGCGAGACGGTGGGCGGGCTGAGCCGCGGGGAGCAGCGCCCGGCCCGGGTCCTCCGCGCGATCGTCGGCTTCTCCCTTGCCTTCGAGGCCGCGGGCACCTTGGCCCTCTACGGCCTCTTCCGGCGGACGGAGGCGCCGGCCGAGGCCCTCAAGAAGGCGGTCTTCCACGCCGTCTCGGCCTTCTGCAACGCGGGCTTCTCCCTCCAAAAGGACAGCTTCGCCCAGTGGCGGGCCGACCCAGCCATGCACCTCGTCCTGATCGCCCTCATCGTCGCGGGGGGGCTGGGCTTCATCGCGCACATGGATCTTCTAGACCACCTCAAAAAACAGATCGCCTGGCGCTGGGCCCGCGGACGCAACCGCCCGGAGGAGGAAGCCCAGCCGCCCCGGCCCGCCCTCAGCCTTCACACCAAGGTGGTCCTTTCGGCCTCGGCCGCCCTCATCGTCTTTGGCGCCCTCGTGTTCTGGGGGGAGTTCCTCCGCGCCGGGGGGCCGGCCGGCCAGAGCGCCCTGGAGGCGCTCTTTCTCTCCGTGACCGCGCGCACGGCGGGCTTCAACACCGTCCCGACGGAGGGCCTGGGAGACGCGGTGCTCTTCTTCGCCATGATCCTTATGTTCATCGGGGCCTCCCCCGGATCGACGGGAGGAGGGCTCAAGACCACAACCGGGTTCGTCCTCCTGGCCGCCCTGTGGTCCCGCTTCCAGGGATACGACTCGCCCAGCGCGTTCCGCCGCACCATCCCCCAGGACATCGTCCGCCGGGCGGGGGCCATCCTGATCATGGGGGCGGGCGTCCTCGGGATCGCCCTTTTCGCGGTGCTGGTCCTCGAAGAGGGGAACCCCGCTCTCGCCGGCTCCCCGCGGCGGTTTCTTACGCTCCTCTTCGAGACGGTGTCCGCCTTCGGGACGGTGGGCCTCTCCATGGGGGTGACGGCCAGCCTCTCGCCGGTGAGCCTCGTCTTGCTGAGCGTCCTCATGTACATTGGGCGGATCGGGCCCCTCACGGTGTTCATCGCCCTGAGCGAGCAACCCCGGAGCCGGCCGCGGCCGGCGGACGAGCTGGTGATGGTGGGCTAGAGGCGCCCCCGGAGGAGGAGGATGAAAAAGAGCTTTCTGGTGGTCGGCCTGGGCGCTTTCGGGGAGGCCGTGGCGCGGACGCTCCACTCCCAGGGCCACACCGTCATGGCCGTGGACATCCGCCGGGACCGCGTCGAGAGGGCCCGCGAGATCACGAGCGAGGCCGTCGAGGGCAACGCCACCGACCGCGCAACGGTCGAGCAGGTGGTCGAGAACCTGGGGGCCGAGGACATCGAGGCGGCCGTGGTCGCCGTGGGCCAGCGGCTCGACGCGAGCATCCTCGTCTGCCTCTTTCTCAAGGAGCTCGGGGTCAAGCGGATCGTGGCCAAGGTCCTCACGGACGACCACGCCCAGATCCTCAAGCAGCTTGGGGTGGGGGAGACCGTCTTCCCCGAGGCGGACTCCGGCGCCCGCCTGGCCCACCGCCTGGCGCGCCCGAACCTGGTGGACCTCCTCCCCCTGGGCGGCGGCGTCGGGGTGTACGAGGTGACCGCCCCCGCCGAATTCGTAGGGTCCACCCTGGGGGAGCTCAAGCTCAGGAACCGCTACGAGATGATGGTGATCGCCATCCGGCCAAACAACTCCGATGAGGTCGAGATGATGCCCGGGGCGGACACCGCCATTCGGGAGGGCGACCTCTTGGTGGTCCTGGGGACCCAGAAGGCTATTGAGAAGATCTCCTCCTGAGGCCGATGGAAGCCTCTGGGCTCCCGTGAGGCTCTCGCAGAGCGGCGCGCGTGTGCGGGGCGGTGGCGGCGGGAGCCCGGGCCAGCCGCGCCCGGAGGCCGGCCAGGCCGGCGGGGTCGTCCACGTCGTCCCACTCCCGGAGAATTTTGAAGTCGAAGGATAAGGCTTGCAGTTTCGAGAGGGTGGATCCGAAGACCCGGTTCGATCCCCAAGGGATGTCCTCGAATATCTCGAGCGCCGGCTGATTCAGGCCAATGAGATAGTAGCCGCCGTCGGCGGCCGGGCCGACCGCCGCCCGGCGCGGGGGGGAGGGGAGGCCGGGCTCCTGGAGGCTCTTCCTCGCCAGGGCCTCGAACGCCTCCAGGGGGATGGCGGGGGGGAGGTCGGGAAAATCCGTCCCGACCAGGACGGCCCGCCCTCCGCCGGCGAGGGAGCGGCCCAGGGCGGCCGCCATCCGGGCCCCGAGGTCCGAGCCCGTCTGCCTTCGGTGAAGGAAGGGCCCGGGGAGCCACTCCGCGAGGGGAAGGGCCTCCAGCCGCTCCCCCCCGTCGAGGGCCCACTCGGCGGCGAGCGCCACCGTGGGCCGGGCCGCCCGCACGGCGGCCGCCGCCTCGGCCGCGTCCGCCAAAAACGCCCGGTAGAGGCGGGCCGCGCCCTCCGCCCCCAGGGCCGGGATGAGGCGCGTCTTCGCCCGCCCGGGGAGCGGCGGGCGGGCGAAGAGGATGAGGATCTCCCGGGTCATCTCCTCGGCCCCTCCTGTCCGGGCGCGGCGCCTGGGATTCGCCGCGCGGCGCCGGGCTTGATAAAATAACCATAATCTTCCCTGCTCACGCAAAACCAAAAGGATGCCCGCATGGATTTCAGCCAGGAAGTCGTCATCGGCGCCCCGCGCCAGAAGGTATGGGATTTCATCTGGAACGTCGAGGAGTTCGCCACCTGCGTGCCGGGCGTGACGCGGGTCGAGAAGGTGGACGACACCCACTACAACGTCAAGGTGGAGCAGAAGGTGAGCTTCCTCAAGGCGAGCTTCAACCTCCAGATCACGGTCGAGGAGCAGCGGCCGCCCGAATACATCCGGACGGCGGGGGAGGGGAAGGACTCCGCCATCGCGGCCAGCCTCAAGCAGCGGAACGAGGTGACCCTGGAGGCCCTCTCCGAGCAGGAGACGAAGATGAAGATCCACTCCAGCGTGGACGTCTTCGGAAAGCTCGGCTCGCTCGGCTTCAGCGTGATCAAGAACCAGGCGAACAAAATCTTCGCCGAGTTCGCCCAGAAGGTGAAGAGCAGGCTCGAATAGGCCTGGCCGCCGGGCCGGAGGGGAGAGGAACCGGGGAGAGAGGCTGCGTGTTTGGTTGGGAAACCCCCGGATTCTCGGGCATCTGGACAAGACGGGTCTGACCCTGGATTTTCAAGGAGAATCCTATGAACCGCGCCATCCTGGACCTGTACCACGAGTTCCGCCACACCCCCATGCCCCGCCGGGAGTTTCTGGAGAAACTGACCAAGGTGGCCGGAAGCGCGGCGGCGGCGGCCACGATCCTCCCCCTGCTCGAGGGGGACGTGCAGGCGGCCCAGGTGGCGCCCGACGATCCCAAGCTCGAGGCGGCGACCCTCACCTATCCCGGCCCGGCCGGGGCGGTGACCGCCTACCAGGCCCGCCCCAAGGGGGCGGGGGCGCTCCCGGCGGTCGTCGTCATCCACGAGAACCGGGGCCTGAACAACCACATCCGGGACGTCGCCCGCCGCGCGGCCCTGGCGGGCTACCACGCCCTGGCGCCCGACCTCCTCACCCGGAAGGGGGGGACTCCCCCCGTCCAGGAGGAGGCCATCGCCGCCATCCGGGCGCTCCCGCGGGAGGACGCCCTGGCGGACCTCCGCGCGGGCGTGGCCTTCCTCCAAAAATCCGCCCAGGTGGCGGAGGGCCGGGTCGGCGTCGTCGGCTTCTGCTGGGGGGGAGCGATGGTGAACCTCCTGGCGGCCAATGAGCCCGGCCTCAAGGCGGCGGTCGCCTTCTACGGGGCCGTGGCCCCCGCCGCGATGGTCCCCCAGATCCAGGCGCCGCTCTTCCTCATCTACGCGGGCAACGACAAGCGCATCAACGATCAGGTGCCCGCCTACGAGGAAGCCCTGAAGAAGGCGAAGAAGAACTACACCATCCAGATGTACCCGAACGTCGAGCACGCCTTCCACAACGACACCGCGGGCGTCCGCTACAACGCGGCCGCGGCCAAGGACGCCTGGGCGAAGACGGTGGCCTTCTTCGGGAAGCACCTCAAGGCCGCGGCCAACTGAGACTCTGGCCTAAAAGGGCGCCCCGGGGATTCCGGGGCGCCCTTTTTTTGCCCTCCCCCTCCGGGGGAGGGTTGGGGTGGGGGACCCTCGGGTCTCTCCCTCCCCCCAACCCCCTCCCGGAGGGAGGGGGAGAAACACTTGCCCTCCTAGGGCCGGACGATATGCCACTCCTCCACAAGCTCGCAGCCGCTCTCGCGGAAAAGCGCCGAGATGGGGCAGCGGCCCTTGTGCTGGCGCTTGAGCTCGGCCACCCGCTCCTCGGGCTCATCCGTCGCCAGGGTGATCTTGACCTCGACCCGATCGAAGTTGGGGCTGATGTTGTTGTCGGCGTCCTTGGCCCCCCGCGGGTCGGCCGTCCCGCGGGCCTCGATGGACTGATCCCGGTACTTGAAGCCCAGGTCCTGGGCGCACCTGGAGGTGATCACCGCGACGCAGGCCGCAAGCGCCCCCAGGGCCATCTCCCGGGGGGTGGGCCCGGCGTCCGTCCCCCCGCTCGCCTTGGGCTCGTCCGCGTGCCAAACGAGGTTCCGGGCCCGGAGCTCCACCTTGTAGCCCTCGAGCTTCCGCGCCCGGACCCTCCGCTCCTGCTTGGCCATCACCGCATCGGCTGCGTCTGCCATCGAAAACCTCCTCCAGAGGCGCGCGTTGTCGGGGAAAAGGACTCCGGCCCGATTATGGGCCCATCCGGGCGGGGGGAGAAGGGAAGGCCCCTACTCGAACACCACGGCCGCCCGGCCCGTGATCTCGTTTCGCTCCAGCATCTGGAAGGCCCGTTCGGTTTCCTCAAGTCTAAAGGTCTCGGTCACGACGGGCTTGATCCTCCCCTGGCGGAGGAGCTCAAGCGACTGGCGCAGCTCCAGCATCGAGCAGTAGCGCGAGCCGTGGATCTCCTGGCCCTTGTTGAGGAGCTCGAGGGGGTTCACGGTGAAGTTGGGCGAGAGGCCGCCGAAGGCCACGGGGGGGCGGTAGCCCACGATCACGAGCTTCCCGCCGCGGCCCAGGCAGGCGAGGCCGGCCTCCAGGGTCTCCTTGGAGGCCACGTAGTCGATGTAGGCGTCCACCCCCCTCCCCCCGGTCAGGGAGAGGATCTCCTCGACGGGGTCGGTCTTCTGGGGGTTGATCGTCGCGAAGGCGCCGAGCTTCGAGACCATCTCGAGCTTCTTCTCCGAGATGTCCACCCCGACCACGTGTCCCCCGCACACCTGGGCCATCTGGACGGCGTGGATGGCCACCCCGCCCCCCGCCCCCACGATCGCCACGAGGTCCCCCGGCTTGATCTGGGCCTCGGCGACGCAGTTGTGGTAGGGGGTGCAGATGGCGTCCGCCGCGACGCAGGCGTCGAGCGGGCTCACCCCCTCGGGGATCTTGCAGAGGTTGACGGCGGGCAGCGTCATGTACTCGGCGTAGCCCCCGTCGCAGGCCAGGCCCACGAAGCCCCGGAAGTCGGGGCAGAGGGTCTCCCGGCCGCTCCGGCAGAAGTTGCAGTTGTGGCAGGTGAGGTAGAAGTGGGCCGTCACCAGGTCCCCCGGGGCGGCGGTGCGCACCTCGGGGCCCACCTCCACCACCTCCCCCGCGATCTCGTGGCCCATCGTCCGGGGGTATTCGGTGATGAGGCCCGGGGTGCGGCGCATGATGACGAGGGTCAGGCCCACCCCGGTCGCCCGGAGGCGGATGAGGGCGTCGTTGGGCCCCGGGCAGGGGACGGGGACCTCCCCGGGCCGGAAGGCGCCGCCCGGCTCGTGGATCCGCATGGCGCGCATCGTCTGGGACATCCGTTCGCCTCCATCTGGGTGGGGCGGCCCCGGGTCAGCCGGGGCCTTTCGCCCTACCTGCGCTTCTCACAGTGAAACGGCCTGGAAAACATCTTGGGGACAGCGCGTTACATGAGATCAGCCAAAATCCATTTTAACGCATCCCTCATGGCGGAGAGGGGCCCGCCCCCGCCCTCCGGCGGATCCTCTCCCGCCTGCGCCGCATGTAGAGGGCCTGGCGGCCGGTCTCCACCCGGACCCGGTTGTGGTAGCCGGAGCGGCAGCCCGGCGTGCAGAAGCGCTTCCGGCGCATGGCCTCGAGGAGGAAGAGGGCCCCGCACTGAGGGCACCGGCGCAGCCGGCGGGGGTCGAGGCCCGAGAGGAAGCGGGCGGCGGCGAAATGGAGGAGAAGGTCCAGGTCGAACGTCTGGGGCCGGAGGAGGACCGTCTCCTCCTCGTCCCGGCGGGCGGGGAACCTGCGCTCCAGGCGGAAGCGCATCCCGCGGGCCTGGGAGAGGGCGGCGTTGATGAGCTCGAGGTGGCGCGGGGCGAATCGGCCCCGGCCGGCGATCTCCCCGAAAATCTCCGAGAACCGCTCCCTGAGGAAGGCCACGTTGCCGAAGGTGGCCCGGCTGCCGCGGAAGGTGAACCGGCTCAGGGAAGCCTCCTCCCCCTCAGGCGAAGAGGCGGGGAGGACTCCCTCCCGGCGCAGGAGGCGGAGGCATTGGGCCTGCCAGTTGGCCAAGCTGAGGGGGGCGTTGCAGAACTCGAGGATAGCGGGCGGAGGGCTCTCCCCGCCCGGGCCGGGGGGGGCGTCGGAGGCGGGAGCCTTCTTCCGGCGGCGCGGCGTCGCCCTCAACGCAAGCCCTCTCTTTGGCCCCGGCGCCTCAGGCGCGCTGGTCGACCGGCGGATGGCGGGGGCTGCCGCAGCTCGGGCAGCGGTCGGCGAGGGGCACCAGCTGCCGGCAGGCCGGGCACCGCATGCGGATGGGCTTCTCCCGCAGGCCCTCCGCCGACTCCTCGAGGATCTCCTCGAAGGTCGGCCCCCGAAGGTGGCGTAGGATGCGGTTCCACAACCCTCTCTTCGCCGGCGTCATTCAGGAGCCCCCGGGCGCAAAGAAGGCGCGCCCTCCTCCCAGAACCTTACCACAAACCCTCGGGAAAACGGACGGCGGGGGGCGGTTTCTCCCCTGTGGTAATATCCCGGTGAGTTCTTCGACTCGGGGGAGGATTCTGGACCCCCTGGGGGACACACTTGATCGTCCGGCTCTTTTTGCTCTTCACCGCCGTCCCGCTCCTCGAGCTCATGATCCTGATCGACCTGGGGGGCGCCATCGGCCTGGGCCCCACGCTGGGGATCGTCCTCCTCACCGGGGCGGCGGGGGCCTGGATCGCGCGCGCCCAGGGCCTCGCCGTCCTGGGCCGGATCCGGCAGGAGATGGCGGCGGGGAGGGTGCCCGCGGCCGAGCTGGTGGAGGGCGCGATGGTGCTCGTGGGGGGCGTCCTTCTCCTCACGCCGGGCCTCCTGACGGACGCGGCGGGCTTTTTGCTCATGGTGCCCGCCTGCCGCAGGGCCATCCGCGGCTGGCTGATGCGCAAGCTCGAGAAGATGGTCGAGGATGGCAAGGTCCGCGTCTACCATGGCTAAGGTGCGGCCCGCCGGGGCGAAGGACCGGGAGGCGCTCAGGAAGCTGACGGCGCAGGCCTTCGGCCTCTCCGCCGCGGAGGGTCTGGAGCCCAAGCCCCCCCCCGGCTCGCGGGTCTGGCTGGCCTGGCCGGGGGAGGAGGGCGAGCCGGCCGGCTACTGCCGGATGGTGCCCGACAGGGAGACCCGCGCCCGGGGCCGCGCCTGCCTGGACGGTCTCTTCGTCGCCCGCGGGCGCCGGAGAAAGGGCCTGGCCCGCGCCCTCATCGGGGCGGCGCGCGAGGCCGCCCTCCAGGACGGGCTGGAGGGCCTCTGGGCCTATCTCCCGGTCGACCTCCCGGGGGAGTTCCTCGCGGGGACCGGCGGGCGGAAGATCCAGGACCTGCGCCTCCTCCGACACGAGCGCCTGGACGAGATCCCTTCTCCCAGCCTGCCCGCGGGCCACCGCATCCGCCCGCCCGCCCTGCCCGGGGACCTGGCCCCCCTGGCCGCCCTCTACAACGAGGCCTTCGGCGGCATGTGGAACTTCC
>CAYMWZ010000007.1:0-26293 GCA_964394385.1 uncultured Nitrospinaceae bacterium
CTGCGGAGGACGCGCCCGCCCTTGGCCCCGTGCGTGGAGCGCACGGCCTCGGCGATGGCCCGGGCGAAGCGGTCCCCGGCGGCCACGTCCACGCCCGCCGCCCGGTAGGTGAGAGGCGGTTTTTTGGTCAAGGAAGAAAAACCCCCTCCTGCGGCGGTGCGGAGCTCTCCTCCGCTGGCTTGGTGGGCCGGCGGGAGATCCTCAGAGAAGGGCTTCGGTCAGGAGGCGGACGAGGGCCACGTTGTGGCGGTGACCGCTCCGCTCCGCCGTCACCTTGCCCCGGAGGGGGCGGCCCAAGAGGTAGAGGTCGCCCATGACGTCCAGGATCTTGTGCCGGACGAACTCGTTCGGGAAGCGAAGCTCCGTGTTCACCACCCGCTCGTGGTCCACGAGGATGACGTTGCCCCACCGCCCCCCTTCGCCCAGGCCCATCCGCTCGAGGGTCTCGAGCTCCCAGATGAAGCTGAAGGTCCGGGCCGGGGCGATCTCGGCCTGGAAACCCTCCGGACCCTGGTGGCGGTAGAGGTAGGACTGGCGCCCGATGGGCTCGGGGTAGTCGAGCAGATAGGAGATAGAGAATTCCCCGTCGGGCTCGATCCGGATGTATCCCTCGGGAGAGCCCGGCTCGCCGACCTCGTACACCTTGTCAACCGTGATGGGCTCCAGGCCGCCGTCTTGGTCCTCCAGGCCCGCCTCCTGGAGGAGGCGGCAGAACTCCGCCGCCGAGCCGTCCATCACGGGCACCTCCTCGCCGATCTTTACGAGGAGGTTCGCCACGCCGTAGGCATGGAGGGCGCTCATCAGGTGTTCGATGGTCCGTGCCGCCACGGCACCGCTGCGCAGGTTGGTGGCGTGGGTTGTGTTGTCGACGAACTCGACGCGCGCGGCCACCGTGTCGGGGGTGGTCAGGCTGCCGAAGCGGATGCCGCTTCCGGTGGGGAGGGGCTCGATGATGAGGCCCGTCTTGAGGCCCGAGTGGAGCCCCCTCCCGTAGAGGACCATGCTGCGGCCGATCGTGCGCTGCCGGCCCTTGGGGGGGGTGGTCCGCACCCGGGCGGGCGGCTCCAGGCGGTGGCTGCGGAGCTTGCGGTTCAGGGTGGAGAGGGAGATGCCCACGGCCCGCGCCGTGGCCTCGACGTCCCACTGGTTGCGGGCGAGGTGCAAGGCGATGAAGCGCCGCTCCCACTCCAGCCGGGCGGCCTTGAAATCCGCCGGACCCTCCGTGTCGGGGCCGGGGGAGAACCCCCTCCGGAGGGGGGCGGGGAAGTGCTCGGCCCGGATGGTCTTCCCCGGGGTGGCGTAGGCTGCGCGCGTGACGGCGCTTTTGAGCTCGGCGACGTTGCCCGGCCAGTCGTGCTGGTAGAGGGAGGCGAGGGCGTCCGCCCCGAACTCCTTCTCCCGGCTCCCGTCGCGCGCCGCCTCGGCGAGGAAGCGCTTGGCCAGCAGGAGGATGTCCCCGCGCCGGTCCCTGAGCGGCAGAAGGCGTAGCCGCCGCGCCTGGAGATGGCGCGCCACTTCTTCCGAGAGGCATTCCTCCTCGCCGGAGCCTCCCTCGTCGATAGCCACGATGAGCCGTTCTCCCTTCTCCCCCCTCGCCAGGAGGGTGTTCAGGATGCCGGCCCGCTCCTCTCCTCCGGCCTGTTCAAGGCCGTCCAGATAGATGGATCCGCCCGCCGTGCCGGGCAGAAGGCGGCGCATGGCGGCCTGCAGCTCTTCTTTTTTCCTCGGCGGGGGGAGCGCCCGGCAGTGGAGGGCCGTGAAGGGCCCCTCGCGCGTGACACCCCGGTTGTGGAGGACGTAGGCGAGATACCGCTTGCCCGTCCCTCGCTCGCCCCAGATGACCAAGGGCCGCAAGTCCTCTGCCGCCTCGTCGAGCTCCGCCCGGAGCGCGGCGACTCCGGCGTCGTTGCCGTCGAGGTAGGAACCAGCCTTCTGGGCGCTCTTGAGCTCCCGGGCCCGGCGGTACTGGACGGCCGAGTCCACCACGCGAAGGACGGTCTCCATCGAGAGGGGTTTTTCGATGAAGTCGAAGGCGCCGAGCTTGGTCGCCGCCACGGCCGTGTCGATGTTGCCGTGGCCCGACATGACGATCACTTCGGTGTCGGCGCTGGTCTCCTTGACCGCCTGAAGGGTTTTGATCCCGTCGATGCCCGGCATCCACACGTCCACGAGGACGACGTCGGGGGTCTCTGCCCGGACCAGGTCGATGGCGCGCTCGCCCGAGTCGGCCTTGACGACGCGGTAGCCCTCGTCCTGAAGGATGCCCTCCAGGCTCGAGAGGATTCCCGCCTCGTCGTCCACGATGAGGATGTGGCCCCTATCCAATGGCGGCGGTCCTCTCCACACCGGCCGAGACGGCGGAGGGGGGCGCGAGGGGGAGCGTCACCCGGAAGACGGCGCCCCGGGGGTAGTTGTCGCGCACGCTGATCATCCCGTTGTGGTCGGCCACGATCCGGTGGCAGATGGCGAGGCCGAGCCCTGAGCCGTGCTCCTTGGTGGAGAAATACGGGGAGAAGATGTGCCCCTTCGTTCCCTCCGGGATGCCCTTGCCCTGGTCGGCCACCTCGACGACCAGCTGGCTCCGCGCCCGCTCGGCGAAGGCGCGGACGCGCACCTCGCCGTTCACCTCCATGGACTCGTAGGCGTTTTCGAGCAGGTTGATGAACACCCGCTGGAGTTGCTCGGCGTCGGCCATGATGGGAGGGAGGTCGGGTTCAATCTCGGTCAGGAGGGAGACGTCGCCGCGGCGGCCGCGGTAGAGGTTCGCCACCTCGTCGATCAGGCCGTTGAAGCGGCAGGGCCGCAGCCTGGGCTCGGGCAGGCGGGCGAATCGGCTGAACTCGTCGACCAAGTCCATCAGGCCCTGCACCTGGTGGACGATGGTGTCGGTGCAGATCTCGAACACCTCGGGAAAGTCCACGGCCCCCTGCTCGAACTTGCGCCGCATCCGCTGGGCGGAGAGCTGAATCGGCGTGAGGGGATTTTTGATCTCGTGGGCGATTCCCTGGGCCACCTCCCGCCAGGCGGCCACCTTCTGGGCCCGGATGAGCGCCGTCATGTCGTCGAAGACGACGACGGCGCCCAGGCGCCTTCCCTCGGCCCCGCGCAGGAGGGTGAGGCTCGCCCGGAGGGTCAGGACCCGCCCGTCGATCATCAGTTCCACCTGCTCGGAGACGCTCTCCCTGCCCTCTCCGCGCATGGCCCGCAGGAGGCGCCGGATCGGCTCGAGGTGCTGGCTCTGGAATACCTCGTTGAAGGGTTTTCCCGCCGCCCATTCCGGCGGAATTCGGAGAAGCTCCCCCGCCGCCTTGTTCAGGATGGTCACCCGCCCGCGGCGGTTGATGGAGACGACGCCGGTCCCGATGTTCTCGAGCATGGCCTCCATGTACCGGCGCCTGCGGTCGATCTCGGAGCTCGAGCGGCGCAGGTCCTCCGCGGCGTGCTCGATCCTTTTCTTGTTCGTCGTGAGCTCCTGCGTCATTCGGTTGAAGGCGTCCACGAGGATCCCCACCTCGCCGTCCGCCTGAACGTCCACGCGGTGATCGAGGTCTCCCTCGGAGACGGCCCGGGTGCCCTCGGCGAGCTTTTCGATGGCGACCGTGATTCCCCGGGCGAGGTAGAAGCCGAACCAGATGGCGGAGAAGAGGATCAGCAGCGTGATGAGCAGGAAGGTGATGATGTAGCTGGCCTTGATGGGGTTCTTGGAGAGCTCAAGTTCCTTGTAGTCTTCGTAGGCGCGGAAGATGCCCTTCACCTTCTCGACCAGGCGGTGGGAGATGTACTTCGAGACGACGATAAAGCCCGTGACCTTCCCCCGCGCTTTCAAGGGGAACGCCCCGTGGACGGCGTCGCCCTCCCCCCAGCTCTCCACGCTCGAGCGCGCCTCGCCGTCGAGGACCTTGTCCAGGTAGCCGGCCAGGGGGGAGAAGACGGCCGTCTCCGCGAGCTCGGGCCGGCGGGCCGAGGCCACCTCCTTGCGGTCCGCCCGGAACACCCAGACGGCGTCCAGCCCCAGGTCCTTCCGCTCGGCCTCGAGGAAGGACTTCAGATCCGCGGAGCCGGGGAGGCCGCCCCACCCCCGCTCCTCGATCCGCTTGGCCAGCCGCTCGGCTTCGAAGAGCACCGTCCGCTCGGCCTCGCGGTAGAAGGTCTGCGCGACCTCGAAGGAGCCCTTGAGCGCGTGCTCGACCTTCATGGTGAAGAGCGTGTTGAAGCTTTTGTTGATCAGCCCGCTTGCGATGAAAAAGAGCGCGACCGAGGGCACGAGGGTGAAGCCGACGAAGGCGACGATGAGCTTCACCTGAAGACGGGAGCCGCTCGGCCCCGTGCGCGCCGAATAGTAGAGCCGCACCAGGTTGCGCACGACGAGGAGCGCCAGCACCATCAGGAGGATGATGTTCAGGTTCACCAGGGCGAACACCACCACGTTGTTCAGGAGGGGGACGCCCGGCTCCAGTTCCTTGAAGTAGATCCAAGCCGTGAGGAGGAGGACGGTGATGCCGATCAGGCCGAGGGTGGCCCTGAGGATGTTCTTCCGCCGCCGGGCGGCGATCTCGTCGTAGCTCAGGCTCGCTGGATACATTCGGTCACATCCCGTTGGCGCCGAAGGTGGGGGAGTAGGCCCACTCGGTTTTCTGGCCCAGGAAGGCGAGGAGGTAGTTGAAGGGGAAGGCGAAATCGACCGAGTTCACCTTGGCCCGCACCCGCAGGTAGTAGTTGTAGCTCGGATCCAGCTCCCGCAATTGCGCGATCGGGACGCCGTTGAGCTCGCTCATCCAATCGGTTAGCTCCTGGCGGCTCTGGGTGATCTTTTGGGTGGGTTCCTCGCCGTTGCGGAGCACGCTGAAGGTGTAGGCCTTCTTGAGGGCGTCGTATTTCACCTGGTGGACCAGCCGCTGGGAGACGACTTCGGCGTCGTAGAGGAAACGGCGGGACCGCACCAGCCCCATCTCGAAGATGAACCGGGTGGTCACCCCGCCGTGGAGGGCCTCGACAAGCTCAGCCGAGAAGGGGGAGTCCAGGTAGCCGAACGCCAGGAGCTGCCCCTGTTTTTCGATGACGAGGAGATCCCGCATCCGCAGGGGCTGGGCCCCGCCTGTCGCCGAGAGGGCGGGAGCCCCGACGGCCACCGCGAGCGCCAGGACGGCCGCCGTGAGCGAGATTCGCCTGAAAGCGTAGAATTTCATTGACTTAGCGCCCATGCCACCTCCCGGCTTCGGGGGCGGATTCTACCCGAACCGTCCTCAATCCTCAACGCCGGATTCTCCCCTGCCCTCCCGCTTTTTCAGAAGAGCTCGCAACTCATAGAACTTCTCGAGCGCCTGGCGCGGGGTCATGGCGTCTGGATCCACCCTCTCGAGCGCCTCCTCGGCCGGGGAGGGCCCGGCGCCAAAGAGGGGAAGCTGCGGGCTCGCGGGGTTCCCGGCCCGAGGTCCCCCCCGCCTGGTGGGGCCCCCCTTTTCCTGTGAAGCCCCCTCCAGGCCCGCGAGGAGCGCCTTCGCCCGGGCGATCACCTGGGGGGGGAGCCCGGCCAGCCGCCCGACGTGGATCCCGTAGCTTCGGTCGCAGCTTCCCTCGACCACCTTGCGGAGGAACAGCACCTCGTCTCCCCACTCGCGCACCTCGACCGTGAGGTTGTGCACGCGCGGCAGCTCCCGGGCGAGTTCGGCGAGCTCGTGGTAGTGGGTGGCGAAGAGGGTCCTCGCGCGGCGCGAAGCCTCGTCGTGGAGGTACTCCACGACGGCCCAGGCGATGCTCACCCCGTCGTAGGTGCTCGTCCCTCTTCCCACCTCGTCGAGGACCACGAGGCTCCGCGGTGTCGCCTCGCGCAAGATGGCGGCCGTCTCCAGCATCTCGACCATGAAGGTGCTCTGCCCCTCGAGCAGGCGGTCGTGCGCCCCCACCCGGGTGAAGACGCGGTCCACCCGCCCGATGCGGGCTGAGCGGGCGGGGACGAAGCTCCCCATCTGGGCCATCAAGACGATGAGCGCCGACTGGCGCAAGAAGGTGGACTTTCCCGCCATGTTCGGCCCCGTGACGATGAGGATCTGCCGCTCCCCGCCGATGTCGAGGTCGTTCGGCACGAAGGCGGAGCCGGCCGGGTCCGCCTCCATGACGGGATGCCGGCCCTCGGCGATCTCGATGCCCTCCCCGTCGTCCACGACGGGGCGCACATAGCCCCTTCCGGCGGCCACCTCGGCGAGCGAGGCCAGGGCGTCCAGCCGGGCGACGCGGTCCGCCGCGGCCAGGATGCGGCGGGATTGGGCGGCCACCCGGGCCCGGAGGCGGCCGAAGAGGAGGAATTCCACCTCCTTCGCCTTCTCCTCGGCCCCGAGCACCTCCTCTTCGATGCGCTTGAGCTCGGGGGTGATGTAGCGCTCCGCGGAGACCAGGGTTTGCTTCCGCGTGTACTCCGGAGGAACGCGCTCGGAGAAGCGTTTGGTGAGTTCGAGGTAGAAGCCGAAGACGCGGTTGAAGCCGACCTTGACGGGAAGCCCCGTGCGCTCCCGCTCGCGCGCCTCGTAGGATGCGAGCCAGGATTTCCCCTCCCGGCCCGCGCGCCTGAGGCGATCGAGCTCGGGGTCCACGCCGTCCCGGAACATCCCTCCTTCCCGGATGGAGGCCGGGGGGTCCTCCACGACCGCGGCCTTGAGCTCCGCCGCCACCTCCTCCACGGAGTCCCATCCAGCGGCGATGTCGGCGAGCTCGGCCGACCTGCCCTCCTCAAGGCACCTCGAGAGGGCGGGCAGGGCGGCGAGGGAGGCGCCCAGGCTCGCCAGGTCGCGCGCGTTGGCCGTCTGGAGGCCCACCCGGCCGAGGAGGCGCTCCAGGTCCTGGACGGGCTGCAGCGCTTCCCGAAGGGAGGCCCGCAGGGGGCCCTTCTGGACCACCTCCTCCACCGCGTCGGCCCGCCGGGCGATCGCCTCGATGGAGATGAGGGGCGAGAGCACCCACTTCTTCAGGAGGCGCCCCCCCATCCCGGTCAGGGTCGCATCGAGGAGGTGGAGCAGGGTCCCTCGCCTTCCTCCCTCCGCCGCCGCGCGGACGAGCTCGAGGTTCCGCTGGGTGGCGGCGTCGAGCCCCATGACCTCTGAGAGGCGGTAGAAGGCGAGCGGGCGCAGGTGGGGGAGATTCCCGGGCTGATTCTCCCGCAGGTAGGCCAGCAGCGCGGCCGCCGCCCCGGCCGCCAGGGGGCGGGCCCGGGCTTCATTCTCCAGAAGAGCTTCGCCCGGAAACTGCTCGGCGAGCTTGCCGGGCGCTTGCGCGGGGAGGAAGGAGGCAGGCTCGCGCGCCTCCAGGCGGGCGCCCAACTCCCGCAGCCGGGTCTCGGCCGCGCGCGGCAGGGCCGCTCCGCGGCGGAGGAGCATCTCGCGCGGGCGCAGGCGCTCGATCTCGTCGGCCAGAATCGCCGGGGCGCCCTCGCCTTCGATCTCGCTGGCGCGGAACTCGCCCGTCGAGATGTCCGCCCAGGCGAGGCCCCAGCCCCCCTGCCCGGGGGCCGCGCACGCCAGGTATTGCGCTTCTTTGCTGTCGAGAAGCTGCGGGTCCGCCGCCGCCGTCCCGGGAGTGAGGACGCGCACCACCTGGCGCCTCACGATTCCCCGCGCCTCGGAGGGGCTCTCCATCTGGTCGCAGATCGCAACTTTGTAGCCTGCCTCGAGCAGACGGCTGCAATAGGAGGCGGAGGAGTGGCAGGGCACCCCGCACATGGGGATGGGCCCGTCCGCGTCGTTTTGGCGGGAGGTGAGGGCGATGTCGAGCACCCGCGAGGCCTGTTGGGCGTCTTCGTAGAACATTTCGTAGAATTCGCCCATCTGGAAAAAGAGGATCGCGTCGGGATGGCGCGCCTTCATCTCGAAGTACTGGCGCATGGCGGGGGTGGCCTTGCCCGCGGGCGTCCGGGGTGAGGCCGCGGACTGCTCGGGGGAGCGGCCGTTTCCGCTAGCGGGGGGCGGCATCCTTGCCCTCTTGCTGGGGCGGGCCCGGCGCGGGAGGGGCGCCGGGGGATGGCTCGTCCGATGAGGTCGCTCCGGCGGGGAGCGGACGGGGAGGTTCCTCGGGGTTTCCGGCGGCGAGGAGCCGCCCGCTCTGCTCCCGGGCGCGGGCGAGGTCGCTCTCGATGGTGCGGACCTCGCGCCGGAGTCTGCGGATCTGGCGGTTGAAGCGGAGCCGGTCGAACACCCCGCCCGCCCAGGCGAGCAGGAAACCCGCCCCGAAGACGCCGAGCAGGATGTAGAACAGCGGAAGCCGGATCGTCCCCCTGTAGTAGGCGACCGAAACCGGCTCCATGTTGATCACCCCGAAGCTAGCCACGGCGAGCGCCGCCGCCAGCCCCAGGATCAGCCGCAAGCTTCCCATCGCATCCCGCCCGAGGGGTTAGTCATTCCGACGCCGGAAATGCCGGGCGAAGCGTCTCGTAGGTTTTTTGGAGGTGCTCGGGGATGACCCGCACCTCACCCAGAACTGTCATGAAATTGTGGTCGCCCTGCCACCGCGGCACGATGTGAAGGTGCAGGTGGTCGTCGATGCCCGCCCCGGCGACCTTGTCGAGGTTAAGGCCCAGGTTGAATCCCTGGGCGCCCATCTTCTCGCGCAGGATGGACACGCACTGCTGGGCGAGGAGGAACATCTCCCCTCCCTCCTCCGGGCTGAGTTCGCCGAATTCCTTCATGTGGCGCAGCGGGACCACCATGAGGTGGCCGTTCGAGTAGGGGTATTTGTTCATGAGGACGAAACACCTCCTCCCCCGATGAAGGATGAGGTTGCCGGGGCCATCCTCCACCTGGAGCACCTCGCACAGAATGCACTGCGCCTCTTGGCCCGCCGGTGCCGCCGAGGAGGGGGTCTCCTTCAGGACGAATTCCCTCCGCCAGGGTGCCCAAAGCCGCTCCAAGGGACTCAAGCCTCCCGCGGGCGCCTCCCGCTCCGGCCCCTGCTGCGCGCGGGATGACGGCGGGCGGCGCCCTTTGGGCTCCTCAGGCGGCGGAGAACCGCCCGGAGCCGTCTTTCCCTCTGGCGCATCCGCGCGGCCTTGCGCGGGGTGTAGTGGTCGAACCCCTTGAGATGCAAGACGCCGTGGATCAGGAGGCGGTCCACGGCCTCCTCCACGGGGGTTTTCTCCTCCTCCGCGAGGCGGAGGGCTTCGTCGACCGAGATGGCGACGTCACCAATGTAGCCGTCCTCCCCCGCTGGCGGGTGCCCCCTGGGAAAGGCGAGGACGTCTGTGGTTTCGTCCAGTCCCCGGAACCTGCGGTTGAGGGGGCGCATCGCGCGGTCGCCGACGAGGGCAACGCCCAAGGACTCACCGCTCGATCGGAGACTTTCCAGGATTGCCTCGGCCTGCCGGCGTAGGGCTCGCAGATCGAGCCGCACCCGCCTTTGCCGGTTTGAGATGAGCACCCCCATTGGTCGCTCCCTTGCGCTCGTGGGCGGGTTGGCCAGGGTAGCTCACTCGGTGGTGGTGGATGCCGGCCAGGACCCGGAGGAAGGCTTCCTGAATGCGCCCCAGGTTCCTCAGGGTGAGGTTGCACTCGTCCAGCTGCCCTTCGGCGAATGCGCTCTGGACCACGCGCTCCACGAGGCCGGAGAGCCGGGCGGGGGATGTGTCCGAGAGCGTGCGCGAGGAGGCTTCCACGATGTCCGCGAGCATCAGGATCCCCGCCTCGCGCGTCTGGGGCTTCGGGCCCGGGTAGCAGAACGCCTCCTCGCGGAGATCCTCCCCCCCCGTTTGGTTTTTGGCCTTGTCATAGAAGTAGCGGATGAGGGTGGTCCCGTGGTGCTGCGCGATCAAGTCGATGATCTCTTTGGGGAGCTTGTGGAGGCGCCCGAGCTCCGCCCCCTCCTTGACGTGGCTGATCAGAATGAGGGCGCTCATGCTCGGACTCAAGCGGTCGTGGCGGTTCTCGCGCCCTTGGTTCTCGATGAAGTATTCGGGCTTTTGCATCTTGCCGATGTCGTGGAAGTAGGCGCCCACCCGCGTGAGCAGCGCGTGCGCCCCGACCGCCTCGGCGGCCTCCTCGGAGAGATTTCCGACCATCAGGCTGTGATGGTACGTCCCCGGCGCCCGCAGGACCATCTGGCGCAACAGAGGGTGGTTCTGGTCGGCCAGCTCGAGAAGCCGCATGTCGGTCGTCAGCTTGAAGAGGGACTCGAGCAGCGGCATTACGGCCGAAACCACGACGACGTTGGCGATCCCCCCCGCGAAGGCGAGCGGCACCGCCGTCCACCGGTCGAGAGCGACCGTGAAGCCCTCCTGCATGTTGAAGCCTAGCGCCAGCGTGGCATTGATGATGCCAATGACCAGGCCAGCCACCAGGATCGAAGAGCGGTGGCGGTAGTTTTTCCATCGGGTCGCCGCGTAGATTCCTCCCGCCAGCGCCATCAGCGCGTAAGGCGCTTTGCCCGGCATAAGCATCGCCGTCATGACACCTGACATTACAGACATGAACACCGCCGAGGAGCGCCCCAGCAGGAGAGCGGCCAGCAGCGAGGCGGAGGCGAATGGGATCAGGTAGTAGAAGGAAAGAAGGCCGATCCCCCGGTAGGTTTCGTGGAGGTTGTGGGCAAAGACGACGCCCAGCTTAATCAGAATCGCCTGGGTGGTGAGGAGGAGCACAAAAAGGGGCAGGCTCTTTGTTCCCCGGAGGACGCCGAGCTGATAGCGCTGGGCGCAGACCCAGGCGAGGAGAAGCAGGAGGGAGACCACCAGGGCCGTCCCGATGAGGTTGTCCAGCACGTGCCGCTGGAGGTTGGTCTGCTCCAGGCTCTTCAGGCGGATGAGCTGGCTCTCGCTGATCCGCTCGCCCTCGCGTACGATCATCTCACCTTCCTTGATGAGCTGGGACACGGGCTCCACCCCGGAGGCCGCCTCCTTTTCTGATTCGACCGTTGCCCGACTGTTGAAAGTCAGCGTGGGCCGCGCCAGCTTGGCCGCCTGGGCGATCAGGAGATCGCGCAGCTCGGGCGGCGCCGTCAGCCTGAGCTGGCCCGCCCGGGCGCGCAGAAAGCTCTCCACTCCGCGGAGTTCGATCGGGTTGAGGGAGCCGCTCAAGGAAACGGGGTTCCCGGAACGGATGTCCCGGACGATGATCCCCCTCGCGGCATGCGCGGCGTAGAGTTGGCGATCGCTCACGATCTCGGGCGCGAGGGCGGCGCGGACGAGCTTGATGAGGTCGTCGCGGATCCGGTTGCTGTATCTTTCGGCCCGCAGCCATTCGAGGAGGTTGGGGGGGAGTCTGCCTTCCAGCGCGCGGGCGAACGCCTCCTCGGCCGCCCGGAGGGCATCCGACTGATACGCCTCCTCGGACACCCGGGACTCGGGGATTAGCTCCCGGCTTCGGCGCTGGGACTGCTCGGCGAGCAGGCGGTTGCGGGCGGCGTCGGTCTGGGTGATGAGCAGCCTTTGGATGGCTTCGAAGGCAATCCGAATTCGCCCCTCGAGCTCTGCGCCCAGCTTGGTATCGATGTCGTAGTGGGCCCGGACCCGCTCGCGCGCCTCCTGCTGCCGCGCCTCGGTCGCGAGGGGATCTTCGACCTGCATGTCCCGCGGCGCCTTGATGTCCCGTCGGGCGACGTCGCCGACCCGGTAGGTGAAGGTCCTCGTCGGTGCAACCCCAGTCGTCATCAAAAGGGCCAGGACCAGGGTGAGCGCCCCGCCCAGGAGCCCGGGGAAGGCTCTTCCGCTCGCCAACGCGCGCACGGGGGCGACCATCCAGCTGCCGCGCGTGAGAAGCGATCGGGAGGGGCCGTTCTTGTTTTTCCCGGCCGCTTTGCCGCTACCGGTCCGCTGAACCAAGGGGGTTACCTCAGGAGTTCTTCGCCCTCTGCGGGGAAAATCGAGAGCGAGTCAGAGCCGATAGGCCTCATAGGCGGATACGATTTTCCGCACCAAAGGGGTGCGTACGACGTCGCGCTCCGTGAAAAGGATGAAGCGCGCCTCCTCCAAGTCGCCGAGCACCTTCTGGACCTCGATGAGGCCGCACCTCACCGACTCGGGAAGGTCGATCTGGGTGATGTCGCCGGTGACCACTGCCTTGCTGCCGGATCCCATCCGCGTCAGGAACATCTTCATCTGCTCGGGGGTGGTGTTTTGCGCCTCGTCCAGGATGACGAAGGAGTCGTTCAGGGAGCGCCCCCGCATATAGGCCAGGGGCGCGACCTCGATCTCCCCCCTTTGGATGAGGCGCTCTGCCCGCTCGAACTCCACCATGTCGTTCAGGGCGTCGAACAGGGGGCGGAGGTAGGGGTTCACCTTCTCCTGCAAGTCCCCGGGCAGGAAGCCGAGCTTCTCGCCGGCCTCGACCACCGGCCGGGTCAGGACGATGCGAGAGTAGGCCTTCTGCAGCAGCCCCGATACGGCCGCGGCCATCGCGAGGTAGGTCTTTCCCGTGCCGGCCGGCCCAATCCCGAAAACGAGTTCGCATTGGCGGATAGCCTCGAGATATTCCCTCTGCACTGGGCTCTTGGGGATGATGAAGCGCCGCTTCGAGGAGACGGACACCCGGGCGGATGTCAGGTCCCGCAGGGAGAGGCCCGGATCCGAGGCCACCGTGCGGGCCAGGGTCGCGACGTCAAAGGGGTCGAACCGGACCCCCTCCTCCAGGCAGAGCAGCAAATCATCAAAAAAGCGAAGAGCGGCCTCGGCCGAAGCCGGCTCACCCTCCGTCGCCAAGCCCTCCGAGGTGATTCTCACCTTCACCCCGAAGGCTTTCTCCACCGCCCGCAGGGATTCGTCCCGGTTGCCGATGATGTGGACCAGGCGATCGGGCCCCGCGAGAGGGGTGGCGGATGTTCGGATGACCAAAAGGCTCGAACTCCTCTCGTGTGGCCTGCGTCACACCGCGCGGATCGTACGCCCCCTCCCCGGGGGCGTCAATAGGTGTCGGCCCCATGCCTTCGCCTTCTTTATGCTACCCCCTGGGGTGGTGCCGGTCCACAACGTCCCGCAGGCCCTCTCGGTCCACTTGGGTGTAGACCTCGGTCGTGGAGATGTCGGCGTGGCCCAGCATGGCCTGGACGGCCCGGAGGTCGGCCCCCCGCCTGAGGAGGTGGGTGGCGAAGCTGTGGCGCAGCATGTGGGGGCTGACCTCGCGCTCGATCTTCGCGGCCCGGGCCCAGCGCTTGAGGCGCACCCAGAACGTCTGGCGCGTCATGGGCCCCCCCCGGCGGGTGAGGAAGATGTAGTCAGACTGCCGCCCCCGGAGAAAAGAGGGGCGCACCTCCTCCAGGTACCTCTCCACCCGGCTGCGGGCGAGGTCTCCGAGGGGGACGAGGCGGGTCTTGTCCCCCTTGCCGTGGACCAGGCAAAAACCCGCCTCGAGCCTCGCCTGTCCCATCCTGAGACTCACCAGCTCGCTCACCCGCATCCCCGTCGCATAGAGCAACTCCAGCATGGCCCCGTCCCGCTCGCCCTCGGGGGTCAAGGCGTCCGGGGCGGCGAGGAGGCGCTCCACCTCCTCGCCCGTCAGGGTCTTGGGCAGCCGCCTCCATGTGGAGGGCTGGTCGAGATCGGCCGTGAAGTCGGCCTCCACCCTCTCCTCACGGGCCAAGAAGCGCGAAAACGCGCGAAGGGCGGCCAAGTGGCGGCGGAGGGTCCTGTCCGCCTTGCCCTGCCTGCGCAGGGCCCCCAGGTGGGCGACGACGGTGGAGCGGTCCCACCCCCCGGGCTCCGCCCGGCCCTCCCCCTGGGCCCAGCCGAGGAAGGCGCGCACGTCGCGCCCGTAGCTCTCCACCGAGTGGGCCGAGAGGCGCCGCTCGACCCGGAGGAAGTCCTGAAAGGCGTGGAGCAGCTCCCCGAGGGGGGGGCGCAGGGCGGCGGCGGATGGGGGGGCGGGCGCCTTGCCCTGGTTGGGACGCCTCATGTCCTCCTCCTCCGCGGGCCCAAAAGCTCCCGCAAGGAGAACGCGCTCTCGGGCGCGAACCGGCTGCAGAGCCAGGCATACGCCCCCGCCGCCGCCAGGAGCTCGGCCCCCAGGAAAAGGGCCCGCGCCAGCGAGGAGGCCTGGGCCGGCCAAAAGGCGAGGTAGGCGGCGTAGGCCGCGGCCCCCACCGCCGCCGCCGGGGGCAGGAGCCGCCTCGCCGTCCGCCAGAGATCCTCGCCCGGCCACTCCCGGGCGAGGTCCCGCATCCCCCGCACGAGGAGGGCCGCGTTCAGGAGGCTCGAGAGCGAGGTGGCCAGGGCCAGCCCCACGTAGCCCAGGGGGTACATGAGGGCGACGCTGAGGACCACGTTTGAGGCGATGGCGATGTTGGCGCAACGGACCGGGTAGCGGGTGTTCAGCCGGGCGTGGAAGGCGGCCGAGAGCAGGCGGACCATGCCAAAAAACACCAGCCCCAAGGCGTAGGCGCGCAGGGCGGCCGCGCTGGCCGCGCTCTGCTCGGGCCCGAAGGCGCCGCGCTCGAAGAGGACCTCCATGATGGGTCGCGCCAGGGCGAGCAGGCCGAAGGCGGCGGGCAGGGTGATGTAGAGCGTCAGGCGGCCCGCCTCGGCCAGGGTGTTGCGCCAATCATCCCCCGGAACCCCGGTGCGCCTTCCCTCGGCGGCGCGGTCCGAGAGGATGGGGAAGGCCGCCGCCGTCACCGCCAGGCTCAAGATCCCGTGCGGGAACTGGACCAGGCGGTTCGCGTAGTAGAGATAGGAGATGGACCCCTCGGCCAGGAACGAGGCCAGCCAGCGGTCGACCAGCGTGTTCAAGTGGAAGATGGCCGCGCTCAAGACCGCCGGCCCCATGAGGGCGAGGCACCTGCCCATCCCCGGGGCGGTCCAGGGGGCGGCCAGCAGGGGAAGAACCCCCAGCCTGCTCATGAGGGGCAGTTGGAAGGCGAACTGCAGGGCGCCCCCGATCACCACGGCCCAGGCAAGCCAGAACACTCCCGCCTCCCCCGCCGCGAGGGCGCCCGCGGCGAGGAGCGCCCCGATCATGGCCAGGTTCTGGACGGCGGGCGTCAGAGCGGGCACGAAGAACCTCCTGGCGGCGTTCAGCACCCCCGCGGCGATCGCCCAGAGGCCGATGAAGAACAGGAAGGGGAACATGAGGCGGGTCAAGCGAACGGTCAGGGCGAGCTTCTCCTCGCTTCGGGAGAACCCCGGGGCGAGGAGCCGCACCAGCGGCTCGGCGTACACCATTCCGAGCAGGCAGAGGGCGGCGAGGAAGGCCCCCATCAGGAGGGTGATCCCCCCGGAGAAGCGGCGGGCGGCGCCCTCCCCCCCCTGGGCGCGCACCTCGGTGTAGACGGGGATGAACGCCGTGCTCAGGGCCCCTTCCATGAAGAGGTGGCGGAAGAGGCTCGGGATCGCGAAGGCGACGAAGAAGGCGTCCGCCGCGAGGCCGGCCCCGAAGGCGCGGGCGATCAGGATGTCCCGCCCGAAGCCGACGATTCGGCTGATGAGGGTGGCGAGGCCGATCGTGCCCGCCGAGCGGGAGATGCTCTCTCCCGCTCCGGGAGGCCCCTTCCCGCCGCCCGGGCCGGGGGGCGGCGCGTGCATGGACGCGTCAGAGTTCGGGGACACGAGGGATCCGCGGGCGGAGCCGACCGCTTGACAAGCCGAAGTCGCGTGGTATTTTAGCCGCCCGTTGCCTCCGCCTCAAGACGAGGCCGCCAGGACCCAGGACAGGAGCCCGAGAGGAACGTGGCCCACACCCGTTCAGCAAAGAAGCGCCATCGTCAGAGCCTCGGCCGCCGGAGCCGCAACCGGGCGGTTCGGAGCCGCATGCGCACCGCCATAAAAAAGGTCCTCTCCTCCCTCGAGGCCGGCTCGGGGGCTGCGGAAGCCCTCCGCGAGGCGCAGAGGACGCTCGACATCGCCGCGGTCCGCGGGGTGGTCCACCGCAACACCGCCTCCCGGCGGGCGGGGCGCCTGGCGCGCCGGATCCACCGGGCGGCCTCCTCTCCCGGGAAGTAGCCCCTCACCGCCTCCCCGGCGCATCTGCGGCGCGGGTGGCGGCCCTCCGCCGCCCCCGCGCGAAGCCGTCGGGCTCTTGGTCCATCTCCATCGCGAATATCTCGAGCGCCTGGAAGGCCCGCCGGGGCTCGCTCGTGCGCTTGATCCGCCGGTCCGCGGCGAGCAGCTTTTTGTAGAGGGCGCGCAGAAAGCGCGCGGTTGCCCCCCCCACCTGGCGCGCCAGCCGCTCAGCCGCGAAGGGGGAGACCCCCATCAGGGAGGGGAGCTCCCCCGGGCGCTTCTCCTGGCTGAGGAGGGCCTTCGCGACGACCCACCGGCGGACCTGGTTGCGCAGCATGCCCAGGAGGACCTGGGGCGGCTCGGTCTCGGCGAGGCGGCGCAGGTGGTCCAGGGCCCGCCGGGTGTCCCCGCTCGCCAGGGAATCCCCCAGCTTGTACATCGCCTCCACCTTCGAGCGCCCCACCACCTCCCTCACCTCCTCCTCTCCGGCCGCCCCGCCCGGCCCGAGATAGGCGGCCAGCTTCTCGAGCTCCGCGCGCAGCCGGCCGAGGGAGGGTTCCACCATCTCCACCAGAAGGTGGGCGCCCTCAGGGCCCAGGGCGAAGCCGAGCCCTTCGGCCTGGGTGCGCACCCAAGCCGGCAGCTCCCGCTCCGAGGGGGCCTCCAGGCGGAGGGCCAGGCCGGCCTCCGCCATGCGCCGGAAGATCGTCTGCCGCATGTCGGCTCGCTCGGCGGTGAACAGGAGGACCGCCGTCGGCGGGGGAGCCTCCAGCAGGGGGAGAAGGATGGCGGCCTCCTCCTCGCGAACCTGCTCGAAGCCCCGCACCTCGACCAGCCGGCGGGTGGCCATGAACGGGAGGGTCTGGGCCGCGGCCGCCACGTCGGCGGCTTTCGCATCCGGCCAATCGAAGCGGTCGTGGTTGAAATCGCCCGGTCTCTCGCCGAGGACGGCCCGGCGGATGGCCCGGATGAGCTGATCGCGCAAAAACGCCTCGGGGCCGTGGAGGAGGTAGACGGGGGCTGCCTCGCCGCGCCGGAGGGAGGCGAGCGCCGCGGCGGGCGATTGCTCCTCCGCGCGGCGCCGGGGGCTCACGCCTAAAACCCCTCCAGCACCAGGCTGATCAGCTCGTCGGCGAAGGAGTTCGCGGCGGTGGTGGTGGTGTTGAGCCGGAGGGCGTCGCTGCCCGCGATGGAGGCGGAGATGTCGAACTCGGAGTCGGATTCGATCTCCTGATCCAGAATCAGTCTTCCGCGCTGGAGGTCCCGGAGGCGCACCTGGGTGCGGATGAACACGCGGTAGCGGCGCACCTGGTCCGCCTGGCTGAAGCCGATGGGCTCGAGCTTGTACTCCCGGACGGCGGCTTCGAGGACGACGTCGGCCTCGGGGGACTCGACCACGCGCAGGCGCCCGTCCAGGAGGAACCGGCTGCGCACCGCGTCGGTCATGGTGCGCTCGAGGCCGGGCTCGCGGGTCTCGTTGACGAAAACGGGGATGGCGATGTTCCGGACGTCCTTGAGGGCCTCGGGGCGGCGCGTGCCCTCCAGGGCGTAGCCGCAGCCTGAGGCGGCGAGGAGCCAGATTCCCAGGGCGAGGCGCCAGGCGTTCATACTTCCACCTCCAGGGAGAGCTCCCGGCCCTCCGTTCGCCGGAAGAGGGTCCGCTCGGCCACGGCGACCAATTCCAGATACCGATCCGTATGCGGCTCGCACAGGGTCAGGTTGAGGTCGAGGGGCTGCCTCGCGAGGGCCCGCAGGGCTCCGTTGAGGATCTCGGAGGCCAGGGCGCTGTAGCCGGCCCCCGCCGCGTCTTCGCTGAAGACCCCCAGCGAGATGTCGCGCGCCGAGGTCTTGAGCATCCGCGCCACGATCCCCTCCACCCTCAGGGAGAGGGCCGACAAGGTCAACCCCTTCAAGGAACCCAGCCCCGCGAAGAGGACATACTCAGGCGCCACGCGCCCCCGCGAGGCGATCAGGGCTTGGGATCTCCAGGCCCCGCTCAGCCGCCCCTGCGAGATGAGGCGGCTGGCCTCCCCCTCCAGGAGGCCGTCCATCCTCGCCGCCAAGCCGCGCAGGGGGACCTCCTCTTTGGCGAAGCCGGAGATGGCCACAAAGGCCGGGGCGCTCTCCAGAGATTGGGGTGTGACCCTGAGGCGAATCACGTCAGGCGAGCGTCTTCTCCTGCAGGAGGCGGTCGAGAATGCCGTTCACGAAGGCGAAGGAGGTTTCCGGCCCGTAGTGCTTGGCCAGCTCCACCGCCTCGTCGATGGCCACCTGGGGCGGGGTTTCGGGAAAATGCAAAATCTCGCAGGCGCCCAGCCGCAGCAGGCAGCGGGAGACGGCGTCCATGCGCCGGATCGACCAGCGCGCGCTGGCCTCCGAGATGAGGCGGTCGATCTCCTCCCGGTGTTCCAAGACCTTGCGGACCAGCCGCTCGGCGAAGCCCCGGCTCCCGCTCTCGTCGGGGTTGAGGCGCCAGAAGTTCTCGATCTCGAGGGAGGGGTCCCCCTCCACCAGCTCCAGATGGTAGAGGAGCTGAAACGCCTGCTCGCGCCCCGCCCGCCGGCTCGGCATGGCTACCTCCGCCCGCCCCGCCGCCTGGCGCGGCCGGCGGCCTTGCCCATGGCGGCCATGAGGGTCGCCATCTCCACGGCGGCCAGCGCCCCCTCGTAGCCCTTGTTGCCCATCTTCGTCCCCGCCCGCTCGACGGCCTGTTCGATGGTCTCCGCCGTGATCACGGCGAAGATGGTGGGAACGCCCGTTTCGAGGGACGCCTGGGAGATCCCCTTCGCCGCCTCGTTGCAAACGATGTCGTAGTGGGTGGTCCCGCCCCGGATCACGCACCCGAGGCACACCAGGGCGTCGTAGCTCCCCGACGCGGCCATCCGCTTCGCCGCCAGCGGAAGCTCCATCGAGCCGGGCACCCGCACCAGGTCGATGTCCGCCTCCGCCACCCCGCACTTGCGCAGGGCCTCCTGGGCCCCCTCCACGAGGTGCTTGACGATGAAGTCGTTGAAGCGGGAGGCCACCAGGCCGATCCGCAGCCCCCGGCCCTCCAGCCCGCCCTCGAAAGTCTTCCCCACGGATTCCTCCCGCCGCCCTCAGGGGCGCTGAAAATAGGGCTCGCTCTCCCGCTTCGCCTCGCGGTGGGGCGAGGCGAAGGGCGGTTCCATGCCGACGGGGACGCGATCCTCGAGCTGCAGGCCGTAGCCTTCGAGGGCGACGATGCGGCGCTCGTCGTTGGTCATGATGCGGATGCGCTTGAGGCCCAAGTCCACCAGGATCTGGGCGCCGATGCCGTAGTCGCGCAGGCCCGAGATGGGCGGCCGCTTGACCCCGATCTTCTTGCCCTTGGACCCATCCTCGGGGCTCGGCGCGGTCAAGGCCTGCTCCTCGCCCCAGGGTTCGGGCTGAAGATAGACGAACACGCCCCGCCCCGCCTCCCGGATGAGGGAGAGGGCGTTCCGCGTCCGGTCGGAGCAGTCCGAGCGCAGGAGTCCCAGGAGGTCCCAGATGGCGTTCACGGGCTGGACGCGGATGAGGGTGGGCTCCTCGGTGTCCACCTCCCCCATCACCAAGGCCACATGGATCCGCCCGCTCGTCCGGTTGCGGTAGGCGACGGCCCGGAAGGTCCCGTAGGCGGTCGGGACCTGCGCCTCGTCCACGCGCTCGACCAGCCGCTCGTGGCGCATCCGGTAGGCGATGAGGTCCTTGATCGTCACCAGGGAGAGGCCGTGGCGGCGGGCCACTTTGGACAGGTCGGGGAGCCGGGCCATCGAGCCGTCCTCGTTGAGCACCTCGCAGAGGACGCTCGAGGGATTGAGCCCCGCCAGCCGGGCGAGGTCGACCCCCCCCTCGGTGTGGCCCGCCCGGCGCAGGACGCCGCCCGGCTGGGCCCGGAGCGGAAAGATGTGGCCGGGCGTGACGAGGTCGGAGGGGCGGGCGTCGGGGCGGATGGCGGTCAGGACGGTGTGGGCGCGGTCGAAGGCGCTGATCCCCGTCGTCACCCCCTCGCGGGCCTCGATGGAGACCGTGAAGGCGGTCCCGAAGGGCGAGCCGTTCTGGTAGCGGGGGACCATCATGGGAAGGTCCAGGGCCTCGACGCGCTCGGCCGTCAGGGCCAGGCAGACGAGCCCGCGGGCGTGCTTCGTCATGAAGTTGATGGCCTCGGGGGTCACCTTCTCGGCCGCCAGGATGAGGTCTCCCTCGTTCTCGCGATCCTCGTCGTCGACCAGGATGACGAACCGGCCCTGTCGGATGTCCCCGATGGCCTGCTCGATGGGGGAGAAGACGCCCGCGGCGCTTTCCTTGGCCTTCTTCAGGGTGGACTTAGGCATAGCCGTGGGCCTTGAGGGTTTCCAGCGTGAGGCCGTGGGAAGCCTCGCGCCGGCCGGCGTGGGGGGCGAGGAGCTTTTCGACGTATTTGCCGATGAGATCGGCCTCGAGGTTGACGGGGTCGCCCTCGGCCTTCCCGGCCAGGGTGGTCCGCTCGCTCGTGTGGGGGATGATGGAGACGGAGAAGGCGTCCTCGCCGCAGGCGGCCACGGTGAGGCTGATCCCGTCCACCGCGATCGAGCCCTTGGGGACGACGTAGCGCATCACGTCGGGGGGGGCCTCCACCGTCAGCCAGAGGGAGTCCCCCTCGTGGCGGCGGCCGCGGATCCTCCCCACGGCGTCCACGTGGCCCGTCACCAGATGCCCGCCCAGGCGCTCCCCCAGGGCCAGGGCGCGCTCGAGGTTGCATCCCTCCCCCGCCTCAAGGCGCCCCAGGTTGGTCCTTCGCAGGGTCTCGGGCGAGAGGTCGGCCTCGAACCCCGAGGCGTCGAAGGCCGCCACCGTCACGCAGGCGCCGTTCACGGCGATGGAATCCCCCAGGCGCACCCCCTCCATGAGGGGAGCCGCCTCGATCCCCAGGCGGGCGCCTCCCTCTCCCCTCCGCAGGAGCCGCACCCGCCCGATGGTCTCGACGATTCCGCTGAACACCTCATCCGTCTCCGTAAGCGGCCCATACTGGAGGCTTCAAGTAGCCTTCAATCAACAGGTCATCCCCGATTCGCTCATGCCGGACTTCAATCAGCCGGGGGGCTTCGCCCAGGCGGGGCGCACGCCCCCCCGCAACGGCGCCCGGAGCCCCCTCGTCCCCGATGAGAAGAGGGGCCAGAAAGTACAAGACCTTGTGGGCCAGCCCCTCCCGCAAGAAGGCGCCGTGGACCCGTCCTCCCCCCTCCACGAGGAGGTGCCGCACCCCCCTCTCGCCCAACGCGAGGAGAAGCGGGACGAGAGGCACCCGGGTCTCCCCGCCTGGGCCGAGCCGGAGGATCTCAGCGCCCGCTTTTCGGAGAAGTTCCTCCCTCTCCCGGGGCGCCTCGGGCGTCGTGGCGATGATTGTAACAACGCCCCGATCGGGAGGCAAGATTCGGGCCCCTGGGGGCGTCCTCAGGCGGGAGTCCAATACGACCCGAATTAAGGGTTTACCCTCGCCCCCTTCAGGGCGCGCTGTAAGGAGAGGGTCGTCCTTCAGCACCGTCTCCACGCCGACCAGGATGGCGTCCACCTTGGCGCGGAAGCCGTGGGCCCAGGCGCGCGCAAGCTCCCCCGTGATCCAGCGGCTCTCCCCCCCCCGGGTGGCGATCCGCCCATCCAGGCTGGCCGCCACCTTGAGGGTGACGAAGGGGCGCCCCTCCTTCGCCCAGACGAAGAACGGCTCGTTCAGGCGGACCGCCTCGCGCGCCCTGAGGCCCACCTCGACCCGAAGGCCCGCCTCCCTGAGGAGGCGCAGGCCCGCCCCCGAGACCCGGGGGTCGGGATCCTCCACGGCGGCCACCACCCGGGCGACGCCCGCCTCGGCCACGGCGGGCGCGCAGGGGGGCGTCCGCCCGTAGTGGGCGCACGGCTCCAGGGTGACGTACAGGGTGCCCCCGCGGCTGCGCTCCCCGGCTTCCCGGAGGGCGAGGACCTCTGCGTGGGGGGCCCCGGCCCGCTCGTGCCAGCCCCGGCCCGCGGGGGCGCCCCGGGCGTCCACCACGACCGCCCCCACCGCCGGGTTGGGGCTCGTCCTGCCCTCCCCCCGGGCCGCGAGGCCGAGCGCCTCCCCCATCCAGCGGAAGTCGCCCTCGCGATTCGGCTCGGAACCCACGGTCCCCCCTCCAGCGGGAGGTCTAGTGCACCTCCACCCTCTGGTAGGCGCCATGCCGGATGGCGGCCTGGGCGGCGGCCAGGCGGGCGATGGGGGCGCGGTAGGGGGCGCAGGAGACGTAGTCCATCTTCACCAGGTGGCAGAACTCGACCGAACTCGGCTCCCCGCCGTGCTCGCCGCAGATGCCGACCTCGAGGTTCCCCCGTCCGCGCCGGCCGCGCTCGATCCCGATCTGGACCATCTCGCCCACCCCCTCGCGGTCGATGGCGATGAAGGGGTCGCGCGGTATGAGGTTCTTCTCGATGTACTCGGGCAGAAACCTCCCCGCGTCGTCGCGGCTGAGGCCGTAGGTGAGCTGGGTCAAGTCGTTGGTGCCGAAGCTGAAGAAATCGGCGCCGCCCTCGGCGATCTTCTCCGCCACGAGGCAGGCGCGGGGGATCTCGATCATGGTGCCCACGAGGTAGCGCACCTCGACCCCCTGCTCCTCCATCACCCGGCGGGCGGTCGCGTGGACGATGTCCCGGTTGAACTCCCATTCGCCCAGGCCCGCCGTGAGGGGGATCATGACCTCGGGCAGGACCGCCACCCCCCGCCTCTTCATCTCGCAGGCCGCCTCGATGATGGCCCGGGCCTGCATCTCGGCGAGCTCGGGGTAGGTGACCGCCAGGCGGCAGCCGCGGTGGCCGAGCATGGGGTTCTGCTCCTTGTGGGTTTCCGTGGCGTGGCGCACGGCGTCCACGCTCACCTCCAGCACCTTCGCCACGTGCTCCATGTCCAGCTCGGTCTTGGGGAGGAACTCGTGGAGGGGAGGGTCCAGGAGGCGGATGGTGACGGGCCGCTCCTTCATCACCGAGAAGATGCCGATAAAATCCTCGCGCTGCATGGGCAGGAGCTGGTCGAGGGCCTCGCGGCGGTCCTCCCCGTTCGGGGCCAGGATCATGGCGCGCACGTAGTCGATGCGCTCGCCCTCGAAGAACATGTGCTCGGTGCGGCAGAGGCCGATGCCCTCGCAGCCGTACTTGAGGGCCGCATTGCTGTCGGCCACGGTGTCGGCGTTGGCGCGCACCCCCAGGGTGCGGAACTCATCGGCCCACTCCATGAGGGTGGCGAAGTTGCCCAAGAGCTCGGGCGGCTTGAGCTTCGCCCGGCCGAGGATCACCTCGCCCGTGTTGCCGTTGAGCGAGATCCAATCGCCCTCCGCGACGCGCTGCCCCTTCACCTCGAAGACCTTCTGGGCGGGGCGCACGTCCAGGGCCCCGCAGCCGGTGACGCAGCACTTGCCCATCTGGCGGGCGACCACGGCGGCGTGGGAGGTGAGCCCGCCCCGGGCGGTCAGGATGCCCTGGGCGGCGCTCATCCCCTTGATGTCCTCGGGGCTGGTCTCGTTGCGCACCAGGACGACGGGCTCCCCCGCCTCGGCGCGCCGGACGGCGTCCTCGGCCGTGAAGGCCACCTTCCCCACCGCGGCGCCCGGCGAGGCGGCCAGGCCGGTGGCGAGGACCTTCAGGGGCTGGGAGGTGTCGATGGCCGGGTGGAGGAGCTGATCGAGGCTGTCCGCGTCCACCCGCCGGACGGCGGTCTTCTTGTCGATGACGCCCTCGGTCACCATCTCGACCGCGATGCGGACGGCCGCCGCCGCCGTGCGCTTCCCGTTGCGCGTCTGGAGCATGAAGAGGCGGCCGTTCTGGATGGTGAACTCCATGTCCTGCATGTCCTTGTAGTGCGCTTCGAGCCGGCGGGCGATCGTCTCGAACTCGGCGAAGCAGGCCGGCATGCGCTCCTTGAGGAACGAGAGGGGCTGGGGGGTGCGGATGCCGGCCACGACGTCCTCCCCCTGGGCGTTGAAGAGGATCTCGCCGTAGAGCGCGTTCTCCCCCGTCGAGGGGTCGCGCGAGAAGGCCACCCCCGTCCCGCAGTCCTCCCCCATGTTGCCGAAGACCATGCACTGGACGTTGACGGCGGTCCCCCAGGTGTGGGGGATGTTGTAGAGGCGCCGGTAGGTGACGGCGCGCTCGTTGTTCCAGGATTTGAAGACGGCCTCGATGGCGAGCCTGAGCTGCTCGTAGGGGTCATGGGGGAAGGGAGAGCCCGTCTTCTCCTTGACCAGGGCGGCGTACTCCTTCACCAGCCCGGCGAGGTCCTCCGCCTTGAGGTCGAGGTCGGAGACCGCCCCCCGGCGCTTCTTCGCGTCCTCCATGCGGGACTCGAAGTCGTGGTGGTTCATGTTGAGGACGACGTTGCCGAACATGTTGATGAAGCGGCGGTAGCTGTCGTTGGCGAAGCGCGGGTTGCCGGAGCGCCTCGCCAGCGCGGCCACGGTCTGGTCGTTCAGGCCCAGATTGAGGATGGTGTCCATCATGCCCGGCATGGAGGCCCGCGCCCCCGAGCGCACGCTCACGAGGAGGGGGTCCTCCGCCCCCCCGAACTTCGCCCCCATCACCTTCTCCAGGCGCCCCATCTGCTCCTGGACGCCCTCCCAGAGGCCCCGGGGGGTGGTCTTGGCCTTGAGGTACTCGAGGCAGACCTCGGTCGTGATCGTGAAACCGGGGGGGACGGGGATCCCCAGGCTCGCCATCTCGGCCAGGTTGGCCCCCTTCCCGCCCAGGAGGCCGCGCAGGTCGGCCCGCCCGTCCGTGCGGTCGGCGCCGAAGGCGTAGATCGTCTGCTTGTCCGACATGAAAATCATCCTCCCGGCTCAAGCCCTTGAGGAAGGAAAACGGCTCTTCGTCCCGTCGCGCGAAGCGGCGCCCCCGGCTAGGACGTGGGGCGCGCCTGGATCTTGGCAAAATCGGCCACGGGAGAAAAGAGACCGGCGACCTCGGCCATGAGGGCCAGCCGGTTGCGCCGGATCTGCTCATCTTCGGCCATCACGAGCACATCGTCAAAGAACTTGTCCACGGCGGGCCTGAGCGCGGCCACCCGGGCCGTGGCCGAGACGTAATCCGCCTCCACCTCCCCCGGCTCGTTCCGGGGGGCGTTTTCATGCCGGGAGAGGGCCTTCTTGACGTCGAGGACGACCGTCGCCGTTGCCTCGAAGAGCGCCTTCTCGGAGGGCTCGGAGAGGAGATCCCGCGAGACGGCGCCGATGCCCTCCCCCAGCTTCCCCTCGGCCCTCGCCTGGCGGACGATGTTTGTCACCCGCTTGAACGTGGTGGTCAAGGGCTCGAAGGTCTCGGCGCTCGAGGCGAGGCGGACGACCGCCTGCAAACGCGCCCGGGCGTCCACCGGGTCGTGCCAGCCCTCGCCCTCGGAGGCCGAGAGCACGGCCTCGACCAGGTCCCCCCGCGCCCCCTCGCGGGAGAGGACGGCCTTGAGCCGGTCCCGCAGGAAATTGGAGAGCCGCGAGGCCACTTCCTCCTTCTTGTCCTTGAACCTGGCGAGGAGGGGCTCCAGCGCCCGGCCGGCGAACTCGGGGAGGGAGACGCGGTAGCCCTTGGCGAGGATGACCTGGAGGATGGCGTTCGCCGCCCGCCTGAGGGCGTAAGGATCCTCCGAGCCCGTGGGGAGGTGGCCCAGGCCCACCATGCCCGCGATCGTGTCCATCCGGTCGGCGAGCCCCACCAGGGCCCCGGCGTCCTCCGAGGGCAGGTCGTCCCCCTCCCCCCGGGGGAGATAGTGCTCGAAGATGGCCTTCGAGATCGCGGGGTCCATCCGGGCGCGCTCGGCGTAGCGCCGACCCATGATCCCCTGGAGCTCGGGGAACTCCCCCACCATCCCGCTCGCGAGGTCGGCCTTCGAGAGACGCGCCGCCTCGTCCACGCGCCGGGCCAGGGCGCCGTTCTCCGGGAACAACTCTCCGGCGAGCCAAGCCGCCAGGGCCCGGAAGCGCTCGACCTTCTCCCAGCTCGTCCCGAGGCGGGGGTGGTAGACGATGCCCTTCAGGCGCTCGGCCATCTCGCCGAGGGGGGTTTTTAAATCCTGCCTCCAGTAGAACTCGGCGTCTTCCAGCCGGGCGCGCACGACGCGCTCGTAGCCCCGGCGGACCACGCGCATGTCCTTGGCCTTGGTGTTGCTGACCCCGACAAAGTCGGGAAGGAGGGGGCCTCCCCCCTTCCTCCGGAGGGCGAAGAAGCGCTGGTTGACCTCCAGGGTGCTGATGACGACCTCCTCGGGGAGATCCAGGAAGCGCTCCTCGAACCGGCAGGCCACGGGGAAGGGCCACTCGACCAGGTGGGCCACCTTCTCGACCAGGCGCTCGACGGCCTCGGGCGAGGCCGTCGAGCGCCTGGTCGAGAAGGTGGCCCACCTGGTCGAGTGGC
>CAYMWZ010000008.1:0-25697 GCA_964394385.1 uncultured Nitrospinaceae bacterium
GGCGCGTGCGGCTGCGATTGACCGATTTTTCCTCGAGACGCCTGCAAAACCGGGGAGGTGAGCGATGCCGCTTTCCGCAGTCATCACCACCAGCCGCGGCGAGGTCCGCATCTCGCTGCACGAGAAGGAGACCCCCGCCACGGTGGCGAGCTTCGCCAACCTGGCCAAGCGGGGCTTCTACGACGGCTTGACCTTCCACCGCGTGATCCCCGACTTCATGATCCAGGGGGGCTGCCCCCAAGGGACCGGCCGGGGCGGGCCCGGCTACACCTTCGGGGACGAGTGCACCCCCAAGCTCCGCCACGACGGACCGGGCGTGCTCTCGATGGCAAACGCGGGGCCGGGCACGAACGGCTCTCAGTTCTTCATCACCCACGTCGGGACCCCCTGGCTGGACGGCAAGCACACCGTCTTCGGCCGCGTGACCTTGGGCCAGGAGGTGGTGGACGCCATCCGGCAGGGGGACAAGATCGAGAAGATCGCCATCGAGGGGGACACGGCTTCTCTCTTCAAGGCGCAGAAGGCGAATCTGGACAAGTGGAACGCCGCCCTGGGCGGGTGAGCGCGCGCCGCTCAGGGCCTGCGGAGGGGCCCTCCTCCCCTCGGCTCCCACCTCTCGGCCAGCCGCCGCGCCTCGGCCACCTCGCTCTTCTTCATGTGCTGCATCACCTCGGGCAGCGCCCGGCCGGCCTCGGCGTCTCCCCGGGCGGCGGCCAGGGTCAGCCAGGTGAGGGCGAGGACGAGGTCGCGCTCCACCCCCTCCCCCCCGGCGTAGGCCCAGCCGAGGAGGCGCTGGGCGGCGGGGAGCCCCTGCTCAGCGGCCTCGCGGAACCACTTGGCGGCCTCCCGCGCGTCCCGCTTGACCCCCAGGCCGTCGGCGTAGAAGACGCCCAGGTTCTGCTGGGCCTTCGGGTGGCCCTGTTCGGCGGCCTTGCGGTACCACCTGCGCGCCTCGATGAAGTCCGGGTTCACCCCCAGGCCCTGGCGGTACATGACCCCGAGGTTGAACTGGGCCTCGGCCACCCCCTTCTCGGCGAGCGGCTTGAACTCCCGCAGGGCGGCCATGTAGTCCCCCCGCCGGAAGGCGGCGACCCCCTCCGGAAAGCCGGCGCCGGCGGGCGCCTGCCCCGCCAGGAGGAGGGCGATGGAGAGGAGGATGGGGCGCACGGGATCCCCTCTTCGGTGCGGCGATAGCATTCTTGCGGCGCGGCATTCTAGCATGGGGGAGGGTGCCCAAAGGGCCGGAAAGGACGTATCCTCTGTGGACGGGGCCAGCCGGCGCGGACGGCGCTGAAGCCGGGAGGGCTGGATGAAATTCTCTTTCTTCATGATGCCTCTCCATCCCCCTTCGGAGAACCCCTCCCTCGCCTTCGAGCGCGACATCTCCCTCATCCACCACGCCGACGCCCTGGACTACGACGAGTTCTTCGTCGGGGAGCACCACTCGGGGGGATGGGAGACCATCCCCTGCCCGGAGATGGCGCTCGCCAAGGCCTCCGCCCGCGCCCACCGCATCCGGCTGGGCACCTCGGTGGTCAACCTTCCCTACCACCATCCCTTCCACGTGGCCGAGCGCGCCGCCTTCCTCGATCACCTGACCCGGGGCCGGGCCATCCTGGGGGTGGGGCCGAGCAACCTGGCGACCGACATCAAGCTCTTCCGCCTCCCCCGCGAGGCCCTGCGGCCCATGATGGAGGAGTCGCTCGACATCATCGTGAAGCTCCTTGAGTCCGCCGAGCCCTTCGACTACGAGGGCAAGTTCTGGAAGCTCCGGGGGATCCGCCTCCAGCTCCGCTCCTACCAGAGGCCCCGCCTCCCCCTCGCCATCGCCACCGCGGGCAGCCGGCTGGCGATGGAGCTCGCCGGGAAGTACGGGATGATGCTCCTCTCCATGGCGGGCCGCCCCGTCGGGGAGCGGATCACCCTCGCCGAGCACTGGCCCCTGGTGGAGGAGAGCGCCGCGCGGCACGGCGTCCCGGCCTCGCGGGAGGATTGGCGGGTCGTGACCTTCGTCTACCTGGCCGAGAGCCGCGAGCAGGCTTGGGCCGAGGTCGAGGCCGCGATGCGCCGGGACATGGACTACTTCATCACCATCGGGCTCAAGCCCGCCTACGAGGCCTACCCCGGCCAGCCGCTCTCGGAGATCACCCCCCGCTCCGCGGCCGCCAACCGCGCCTGGGTGATCGGCACCCCCGACGACGCCGTCGCCGCCATCGAGCGGCTCCAGGAGGAGACGGGCGGCTTCGGCGGCCTCATGCTCACCACCCACGAGTGGGTGGGCGAGGAGAAGGTGAGGAAATCGCTCGAGCTCTTCGCCCGCCATGTCATGCCCCGCTTCCGGGGGCACACCCGGGACTTCGAGGACGAGTGGCGGCGCACCCGGGCCGCGGCCGCCGAGGGGGGGCTCCCCCTGCCGGGCGCCCCTCCCTCCTCGGGCGGGGAGGGGCGGGGCAATCTCGCTTTCCCGTGAGCGCCCTCGTTCCGGAATCTTCGGCCGCCCGCCGCCGCGGCGGGTGAGGCCTTGGCGAAGGAGGGATCCTCTTGCAGAACCTCACCCCCAACGTCTTCGTCGAGACGGGCTACTACCCCACCGTGAGCTTCGTCGTCACGGTGGCGGGCGTGGTGGCGGTGGACAGCCCCATGAACCCCCCCGACGCCGTCGCGTGGGCCAAGGCCATCGCCTCCAAGGGGGAGCTCCGCTATCTCATCAACGCCGAGCACCACGCCGACCACATCCTGGGGGATCCCTTCCTCGGGGGCACCCTCATCTCCAGCGAGTGGACGCGGGATCACTTTCTCGACTCGGTGCGCTCGACCGAGAACGCCCGCCAGATGCTCCGCCAGCGCTCGCCCGAGAGCGCCTGCTTCGCGGAGGCCTACGAGCTGCGCTGGCCCGACGTCACCTACCGCGAGCGGATGACCCTCCGCCTGGGGGGCACCACCTTCCGCCTCATCCAGTCCCCCGGCCACACGCGGGGCCAGACCATCGTCCACGTGGTGGAGGAGCGCGTCGCCATCACGGCGGACAACATCGTGCACGGCGCGCCCCCCTTCTTCCACGCGGCCGCCTTGTGGAGCTGGTTCGAGTCCCTCGCGATGCTCGAATCCTTGGACGTGGACTGGTACGTCCCCGGCCACGGCACCCCCTGCAAGAAGGAGTGGATCCCGCGCCTGCGCGGGATCATGCTGGGGATCGTGGACGAGGTGCGCCGGGCGAAAGGCCAGGGGCTCTCGCGCGAGGAGGCCCAGGAGAAGATCCGCTACATCGACCGGCCGGGGTTCTCCTTCCCCGACTACCTGGCTCCCCGCTTGCGCGAGCTCCAGGTCCTCGGGATCGGGAACATCTACGACCAGCTCGGCGAGCATCCGGCGGGCTGAGGCCGGGCGGGAGGCCCCGCGGGCAGGCGGGCGGGGCTCTGTCCGGGGGGGCAGTTGTGGTATCTTTAGGGCGGCGTATTCGTCCATTTTGGGAGAAGCAGGAACCAGCCAGGAGGATCCCATGAAAATCGCCCGTCGTATTGCGCTAATGCTGTTCATCACTTCCTTGGCGGGGGTCTTTTCGCTTCCCGCCGCCCGGGCGGCCGAGGGACCCGGCGTGAGTCTCGGGAGCCTCACCTGCAAGACCCTGCCGGGCACGCGCGTCAGGCTGCTCCTCTCCTCCTCGGTGGCCATCGAGTGCACGTTCAAGACGGCGGCCGGCCAGGAGCAATACAAGGGCGAGATCGGTTTTCTGGGCGTGGACCTCAGCAAGAAGAGCGAGGAGACGCTCCATTTCACCGTCCTGGGGCTGGCTGCCGACATCAAGATGGGCTCTCACTCCCTGGCCGGCGGCTACGCGGGCGCCTCGGTCGCGGCGGGTCTCGTGGAGAAGGGCTACGGGTCCACGCAGTTCGTGGGCGGGGTCAAGAAGAGCCTGAGCCTCGTTCCCTCCATCGACACGTTCAAGGGGACGGGCATCAGCGCCGGCGTGAGCCGGATGCACCTGGAGCCGAAGAAATAACGTCAGCGGGGGCGCACCGGGCCGGACGGGAAGGGGAGCGGAGGATCTCGCGCACCCCCTGCGGCGAGAGAAACCTTGTGAGCCAGCCGGCGAAGGAGTAAGATCGGGGAAGGTGACGCAGTTCTCCCGCCGTCAGGACGGATGGGACCCATGGATGCGCTTTTCCTCCGAGACCTGCCCGAGCCGCGCGATCCGATTTTTGTCATGGCCTTCGCCGGGTGGAACGACGCGGCCGAGGCGGCCACCCTCGCCGCCCGGTATTTGGTGGAGCGCCTGAAGGGAGAGCGCTTCGCCTCGATCCCCTCCGAGGACTTCTACCAGTTCTCCGACCAGCGCCCCCTGGTGCGCCTGGACGCCGCGGGGCGGCGCCAGATCCACTGGCCGGTCAACGAGTTCTTCTATTGCCGGGCGCCCTCCCTCTCCCGCGATCTGGTGGTGGGGATCGGGGTGGAGCCGCACCTTCAATGGAGGCGGTTCAGCCGGGACGTGCTCGAGATCATCCGCCGCGCCCGCGCCCGGCTGATCGTCACCATGGGGGCCCTCCTCGCCGGGGAGCTTCACACCGCTCCCATCCGCCTCGTGTCCCTGGCGACCGACCCGGCCCTGGTCGAGCCCATCGGGGTGGAGATTTCCAGCTACGAGGGCCCGACCGGGATCGTGGGCGTCATCCACAGCTTGATGCAGGATGAGGGGATCCCCGCGGTCAGCCTGTGGGCGAACGTCCCCCATTACATCGCCGCCCTGCCGAACCCGAAGGCCTCCTTCGCCTTGCTGGACCGCTTCCGGGCGCTGGGCGGCATTCCGCTGGATTTGGGCGACATGGAGCTCTCGGCCGAGCGGTTCGAGAGGCAGGTCGAGGAGGCCATCAGCCAGGACCCGCGGTTCGCCCGGTACGTTTCCCAGTTCCAGGAGGGCGGGGCGCCGGCGGGTGAGGAGGCCGAGGACGAAGCTCCAGAGGATGATGAGGATGAGCTTCCTCCGGGGGACCAGGTGGCCGACGAGGTCGAGCGCTTCCTCCGCCGCCGCAGGGGCCGCCCGGAGGAGTGAGGACGGCGCTTTTCCATCCATCCAGGCGGCGGGCCCCTTTCCCCGGCGGCGAATAGCGCGGGGGAGACTCCCTCTTTTTGGCCAGGCAAGCCACTCCGGCGCCGCCCGCGGCGCGCCGGCCATCCCCATAAAAAGTAAGAAGGCGCGGGGCGAGCCATGTCTGAGCGCTTCTATCAGGAGATGTTCGGCGGCCCGGAGGACGGGGGGGACATCGTGGGGGCGAGCCTCCCCCGGGTGGACGCCCCCCCGAAGGCGGACGGCTCCCCCGTCTACGCCGCCGACCACAGGCTGCTGAACGCGCTCTACGTGGTGCCCGTCCTGTCCCCCCTCCCGAGCGGGGTCCTCCGGCGGATCGACGCCTCCGGGGCTTTGCGGGCGCCGGGCGTGGCCTGCGTCTTGACGGCCGCGGACGTCCCGGGCGCCAGGCGCTACGGGATGATCGCCCTGGATCAGCCCGTCCTGGTGGAGGACCGGATCCGCTCCCTCCAGGACGTGGTCGCCCTCGTCGCGGCAGAGTCCCCCCGCGAGGCGGAGGACGCCGCCCACCGGGTGAAGGTCCACGCCGATCCCCTTCCGGCGGTGTTCGACCCGCGGGAGGCCATGCGGGAGGGCGCCCCTCTCGTCCAGCCCGGCCACCCCATGGCGCGGGGGAACGTCCTCTCCCACCTGAAGATACGCAAGGGAGATCCCGGGCGGGGCTTCGCCGAGGCGGACGTCGTCCTGGAGAACGTCTACGAGACCCAGATGGTGGACCACGCCTACCTCGAGCCCGACACCGGCTACGTCATCCCCAACCCGGACGGGACCCTCACCTGCACCGGCCCCACCCAGTGCCCCCACATGGTGCGCCGGGTGATCGGCCCGGTGCTGGGGCTTCCGCAGCACGCCATCCGCTTCGTCTCGACGCCCCCGGGGGGCGGCTTCGGGGGGAAGGAGGAGACCTCCTGCGAGATCGCCATGCGGGCGGGCCTCGCCGCGCTCAAGACGGGCCGGCCCGTGGTCTACACCTACACGCGGGAGGAGTCCCTGGGGGCCAAGGCCAAGCGGGTCCCCATCGTCATCGAGCACAAGATCGGGGCCCGCCGGGACGGGGAGATCACCGCGATCCAGATCCGCATCTGGGCCAACAAGGGCCCCTACGCCGCGGTGGGGGCGCCCATCCTCAAGAAGCTCACCGTGCACGCCCCCGGCGCCTACGAGTGCGAGAACGTCTGGGTGGACAGCTACATGGTGTTCACCAACAACGTGAACACGTGCGCCATGCGGGGCTTGGGCGTCCCCCAGGTGCACTTCGCCTGCGAGAGCCAGATGGACGAGCTCGCCCGGCGGCTCGGGATGGACCCCTTCCGGCTGCGCCGCATCAACGGCTTCAAGGCGGGCTCGGCCACGGCCACCCGGCAGGTGCTGCGCCAGAGCGTGGGCCTCATGGACTGCCTCGGCGCGGCCGAGCGGGCGCTGGGGCCCCACCCCCGCGAGGCCCCCGCGGGCGCGGACGGAGGGGAGCTCCTGCGCGGGCGAGGCGTGGCGGCCTTCTGGTACTCGACCGGCGCCGCCGCCCCCTCGGACTCCTGCGGCGCCCAGGTGCACGTGACCGACGACGGCAAGGTGCAGGTGGGGGTCGGCATCATCGAGCTGGGCCAGGGCTCCCACACCGTGCTCTCCCAGATCGCGGCCGAGGCGATGGGGGTGCGCATGGAGGACGTGCGCATGATGCCCGTGGACACCGACGCCCTCCCCGAGAGCGGCTTCACGGCGGGCTCGCGCTCGACCACCATCCCGGGCAACGCCGTCTGCCAGGCCATCGCCGAGATCCGGGAGACGCTCTCCCCCGTCGCCGCCGAGATGCTCGAGGGCCCGCCCGGGGACGTCCAGTTCCGCGGCGGGCGCGTCTTCATCAAGGGGGCGCCGGAGCGCTCGGTGGCCTTCCGCGACGTGGTCAAGCGGGCTCTCCTGCTCGGCCGCCAGATCACCGGGCAGGGCTGGTTCTCGACGGGCCCCCTCACCTTCGACCCCGAGACGGGGGAGGGGGACCCCTTCATGGTGTACAGCTACGGGGTCCAGGTGGCGGATGTCGACGTGGACCCCGCGACGGGGGAGGTCTGGGTGCGGCGGGTGGTGGCCGCGCACGACGTGGGCCGCGCCATCAACCCCGACGGCGTGATCGGCCAGATCCAGGGGGGGATCGGGATGGGCCTGGGCCAGGCCCTGATCGAGGAGGTCGAGGTCCACGAGGGCAAGGTCTTGACGCCCGACCTCGCCCGCTACGAGATCCCCGTCTCGATGGACACGCCCGAGATCCAGGCCATCATCGTGGAGGACCGGAACGCCACGGGGCCCTACGGCGCCAAGGGCGTCGGGGAGAGCGCCATGGTGCCCACCCTCGCCGCCATCGCCAACGCCGTGCGCGACGCGACGGGCCGCCGCATCTTCCGGCTCCCGATCACCCCCGAGCGGGTGCTCTGGGCGCTCAGGGAGGGGAGGGGCAGCGGTAACTCGTAGGGCTGCGGCCTGCCCGCGGGCCCGTTGAAGCCGAGGAGGGGTGTCCGGGGAGGACACCCCTCCTTTTTGGGGCGGGAGGCGCTAGAGGCTCTCCGGCGTGAGCTCTTTGACCTCGGTGATGGAGGTGAAGGGGATCTGAGCCCGCTCGTTCAGCTCCCGGATGAGGTCCAGGCTGGGCGCCTCGAAGAAGCAGAAGGTTTGCTCCCGCTCGGGGAGGAAGTAGCTTCGCATCCAGCGGACGGGGTGGCCCTGCTGCTTCATCTCGTCTACGCACGTTTTTGCCCGGAGCCCTGCTCCCTTGAGGGCGTCCGGGGTGATGCCGGGCAGGTTCCGTTCCACAACGAAGTAAGCCATGGGATTCTCCTCCTTCTAGGGTGCGGCCGCCGCTACTCGGCCTCCTCCGGCAGGCCCGCCTCTTCGGGAGAGAGGGGTTCCAGGAGGGCGAGCAGGTCCTCGCGGCGGATGCGGATGGAGCGCTCGCCCGCGATCCGGTAGGCCGGAAGTTTTCCGGCGCGGATGTAGCCGCGGACGGTCTGGGTGTGGACGCCGAGGAAGGCGGCGGCTTCGTCGGGACTGAGGAGGTCGCGCCCGCCGTGTGCGTCGTTGCCGGCGGGAGGGGCTGCGCCGTCGCCGGCCTCGCCGGGGCTCCAGCGGGCCAGCGCCGCGCGCCACTCCGCTCCCGTGAAGCCGTAGGTGCTTTTCAGGCGGCCCATGAGGCCCCCTTCCTCCGGGGCGAACGCCGCGAGCAGGTGGACCGGCCCCATGTTCCTCGCGCCGTCCGTCCGGGCGATCGTTGCTGCCCGGTCGAATATGGCGGCGGTCTCGGGCGTGTAGGCGGGCTTGAGCCTCGCCCCGCCCGGGGCTTTGTCCGCGGGGGTCTCCCCCAGAGCTTCCAGGTCGATGGCCCACTCGCCGACGAGGGCGACCCCGAAACGGGCCACCGCCTGAAGAAGTCCCGCAAGGAGGTCGTCCTGGGTGACTTCCTCGCTCCCGCGGCGCCTCGCCCGGGCGAGGGCGGCCCGGGTCGCGAGGAGAATCTTGTCGTTGCCTAGGGCTATAGGAGACATCTCAGGGGGCCTGTTTTTGTCAATCGTTATCACTTATTATATCTAAAATATTCTTACAATCGACATTTGTCAACAAAAATTGCAGAGGATTTGATAACGAATATAAAGCAAAAATGATAGTATTTATTCGGTCAATAGAGCCGGCTTTTTATCGCCCTCTTTGACAGGGCATCTGAGCGGGGGGATTGTTCCCGGCCACCCTCCTCCGTGAGTGAAGTGAGAGGAACCATGCGCGCTTTCATCCTGGCGGCGGGGCGGGGGGCGAGGCTCGGGCCCCTCGGGGAGGCGGTCCCCAAGCCGCTCCTCCCCCTGGGCGGGGTGCCCCTCGTCCGCTTCGCCCTGGAGAAGCTGCGCGCGGCGGGCGTCCGGGAGGTGGGGGTCAACCTCCACGGCGGGGCGGAGGAGATCCGGGCCGCCCTGGAGGGGAGCGCGCGCGGCCTCGACCTCCATTTCTTCCACGAGCCCGAGATCCTGGGGACGGCGGGCGGCCTCAAGAACGCCGAGGCGTTTCTGCGCGCGGGAGGCGCGCCCTTCTTCGTCTTGAATGCGGACGCTCCCTGCGGGGCCGACCTGGCCGCAGCCCTCTCCCACCACGAGCGCGGGGGGTTCCTCGCCACCTTGATCCTCAGGCGCTCCCCCGAGGCGGCCCGCTACGGCCTTCTCGGGGCGGACGGGGCCGGAAGGCTCGTCCGGTTCTTGCGGGCCCGCGCCCCGGGGGGGGCGGAGGGCCGGATCGCTGAGGCCATGTTCACAGGACTCAGCGTCCTCTCGCCCGCGCTCCTCGACCACATCCCCCCCGGCCGCCCCTGCGGGATCGCAGAGGAGATCTACCCCGCCCTCCTCGAGAGAGGTGCGCCCCTGGGCGCCATGCTCTCGGGGGCCTACTGGGCCGACGCGGGGACCCCGGAGCGCTTCCTCGGGGCCAACGAGGATCTCCTGGCCGGACGCTTCGTTCCCGAGTTCCCCTGGCCCGGGGATGGCGCCGTCCTCGTGACGGGCCCTCCGCTCGAATGGGGCGAGGGGAGGATCCAGCCCCCCGTCCTCCTGGGACCCGAGGTGAGGCTCGGACGGGGCGCCCTCGCCGGGCCTTTGGCGGTCTTGATGAGGGGTGCTACCCTTTCGGCGGGCGCGCGCGCGGCCCGTTCGGTGATGTTTCCCGGCTCCCGTCTGGCGGAGGGCGCCTCGATGGAGCGGTGCCTCGCGGGGCCGGGGGCGGTCGTCTCCCCCGCGGGAGGATCCTGCGCGGAGGCGGTGTTTTTGGCCGGGGAGCGCCGTCCCTTCTCCTTCGGGGGCGGCTGAGCGGGTCGCGTTTTTTCTTCTCACGGGATGCCAGGAGATCGGAATGCCTGAGCCTACCTCGAGGGCCTCCCTGCGGGTGGGCCGCTCCCCCGTGTTCGCCGCCGGGGGGATGGTGGCCACGAGCCAGCCGCTCGCCGCGGAGGCGGGCCTCCAGATCCTCCGCGATGGGGGAAACGCGGTGGACGCCGCCGTCGCGACCGCCGCCGCCTTGAACGTGGTCGAGCCCCAGTCCACGGGCGTGGGCGGCGATATGTTCATGCTCTGCTGGAGCGCGCGGGAGAAGAAGCTCTTTGGCCTGAACGGCAGCGGCCGGGCGCCCCGGGCGGCCGCCCTGGCCCGCTACCGGGAGGCGGGCTTCGCGACGATGCCCGAGACGGGGGTCTTCTCGGTGACCGTCCCCGGCGCCGTGGACGGGTGGTGCGCCGCTCTCGAGCGGCTGGGGGGCGGGAAGAAGTCCCTGGTGGACCTCCTCCAGCCGGCCATCCACTACGCCGAGAAGGGGTTTCCCGTCTCCCCCATCATCGGGGGCGCGTGGAGGGCGCAGGAGGGCAAGCTCAAGCGGTGCGAGCCCTCCTCCCGCGCCTATCTTCCCTCCGGCCGGGCGCCCCGGGTGGGGGAGATCTTCCGCAACCCCCGCCTGGCCGCCACCTTGCGGCAGATCGTCAAGGGGGGGCGGGAGGCGTTCTACGAGGGCCCGGTCGCCCGCGAGATCGTCCGCCACAGCCGCGAGATCGGAGGGCTCCTGGAGCTCGAGGACTTCGCGGCCACGCGGTCCACCTGGGTCGAGCCCATCCGGACCTCCTACCGCGGCCATGAGCTCTGCGAGATCCCCCCGAACGGCCAGGGCCTCGCCGCCCTCACCTGCCTCAACATTCTGGAAGATTTCCCGCTTAAGGACTGCAGCTACGGCTCGGCCGATCACTTGCACTTTCTCATCGAGGCGATGAAGCTCGCCTTCGCGGACAGGAGGCGCTTCATCGCCGACCCCGAGATGGCCGAGGTCCCCACCGGGGGGCTCCTCTCCAAGGGCTACGCCGCCGGGCGCCGCCGCCTCATCCGGATGAACGAGGCCGGGGACCCCGCTCCCGGCGTCCCCCCCGCCGGGGGCGACACGATCTACCTCACCGCGGCCGACAGCGAGGGGAACATGTGCTCGTTCATCAACAGCCTCTTCCAGCACTTCGGCTCGGGGATCACGGGCGGGGAGACGGGGGTTGTGCTCCAGAACCGCGGCGCGGGCTTCTTCCTCGAGGAGGGCCACCCGAATTGCATCGCGCCCGGGAAGCGGCCCTTCCACACCATCATCCCCGGGTTCGTGATGAGGGGCGGGGAGCCGTGGATGAGCTTCGGCGTCATGGGCGGGGACATGCAGCCGCAGGGGCACGTTCAGGTCCTCTCCAACATGGTGGACTTCGGGATGGATGTCCAGGAGGCCATCGATGCGCCCCGGTTCCGCATCCTGGGAGGCCGGAAGGTGGCGATCGAGAGGGGGGTTCCCGACGCCGTGCTCGACGAGCTGCGCCGGAGGGGGCATGAGGTGGACCGCGCGGGCGGCTTCGAGGGCTTCGGCGGGGGGCAGGGCATCGTGCGCCTCCCCGGCGGGGTGTACATGGCCGGCTCCGACCACCGCCGGGACGGCTGCGCGGTGGGGTTTTAGCCTGGGCGCGCGATGGGCGGGGTCATGCGGAGTTTGGCGCCTTCGGTTTTGGCCGCGCTGCTCCTCGCGGCGGCAGCCCCAGGCTCCGCCGCCGAGGACGATTGCCCCTTCGCCGGACGGCTGAGCGGCGAGGGCCGGTGGCGGGACCTCTCCGCCGGCCTGGAGATGCGGGAGATCCACCTGCGCTTCGAGGACGCCTCCATCGCCCGGATGGTGGGCGTCCGGATCGACCCGGGCCGCTTTCACGTCCGCTTGCGCTGGGCGGCCCGCGGCGGGGCCTCCGGGGAGCAAGCCCCCGACGTGGCGAGGGAAACCGGGGCCGCCGTGGTGGTGAACGCCGGCTACTTCGATGAGAACGCGAGGCCGCTGGGGTTTTTCCTCGCCGGGGGGAAGGTGTACAACCGCCGGATCCTGTTCCGCGGGCGGCCCGACGCGCTTCACCTGGGCGCGATGTTTTTCGTCCGCGAAGGGAGCGGGACGCCCGGCATCGCCAGCCGCGAGTCCTTCGAGCCGGACGGAATCCGCGAGGCGTTCCAGGCGGGGCCCCACCTGGTCCGGGGAGGGCTTCCCGCGCCGGGCCTGGAGCGCTACCGGGAGTATTGGCGCCCCGCCCGGCGCACCGTGCTCGCCCTCGGGCGGGATGGCCGTCTCATCGTGATGGTGAGCGAGGTGGACGGGCGCGGGCTCTCCTGGTGCGAGCTCCGGTCGTTTCTCGCCCGGCCGGAGGCGGAGGGCGGGCTCGACGCCGCCGAGGCGATGAATCTCGACGGGGGCTCCAGCTCCCAGCTCTACGTGCGGTCCGGCGGCCACCAGAGCCATTTGGTCGGCCGGCCCGTGCCCGCCTTCGTCGTCATCGTTCCCCGCGGGGAGGGGGAGGGCCGGTGAAGGGTCCCGGGAGGAAGAGGGGTTCGTCCGCGCGCGTGCGCGACATCATGACCACGAACGTCGTCACCATCAGCCTCGATGAGAGGCTCGACCTCGTGGACGAGATCATGACGAGCGGCAACATCCGGCACATGCCCGTCACGCGGGGGGGGCGCGTTGTGGGCATCGTCAGCCAGCGGGACCTCCTTCGGGCGAGGCTCTCCTCGCTGGGCGAGTACTCCGAGAGGGACAGGGCGGAGTTCCTCCGGGCCGTCGACGTGTCGAAGGTGATGACCAAGAACGTCGAGTTTGCCCATCCGGACGAGTCCGTGCGGCACGCCGCCGAGCGCATGCTGGAGGCCCGGATCGGCTGCCTCCCCGTGGTCGACTCGGACGGCGAGCTGCTCGGCCTGGTCACCGAAACCGACGTGATGCGCCACTTCGTCGAGACGGTCTCCGGGTAGGGAGGCGGGAGGGAAAATGCCGGCGCGGGACATGGAGGGGAAGGTCGCCCTGGTCTCCGCCGCGAGCCGGGGCCTGGGGCGGGCCTCGGCCCGGGCCATCGCGCGGCGGGGCGCCAAGGTGGCGATTTGCGCGCGCGACGGCGGGGCCGTCGCGGCCGCGGCCAAGGCCATCGCCGAGGAGGCGGGGGTCGAGGTGTGGCACTGCCCGGCGGACGTGAGCACGGCCGAGGGGGTGCGGAAGTTCGTGGCGGGGGCCGGGGAGCGGTTCGGGGGGATCGACGTCCTGGTCTCCAACGCGGGCGGCCCGCCCCGGGGGAGTTTCGGCGACTTCGCCGATGCGGATTGGGCGCGCGCCTTTGAGCTCAGCGCGATGAGCGCGATCCGCCTCGTCCGCGAGGCGCTGCCGCACATGCGCGGCCGCGGCGGGGGGAGGATCATCTTCATCCTCTCCAGCTCGGTGCGCGAGCCCATCGACGACCTCATCCTCTCGAACGTCTTGCGCCCCGCGGTGGCCGGCCTAGCCAAGTCCCTCTCCCGGGAGCTGGCGAAGGACCAGATCCTGGTGAACGTCGTCGCCCCCGGAACCATCCTGACCGACCGGGCCCGGGAGGGCCGCCAGGCGCAGGCCGACAAGGAAGGGGTTTCTCTCGGGGAGGTCCTCCGCCGCGTCTCGGCCGGGATACCGCTGGGGCGGCTGGGAGAGCCGGAGGAGATCGGCGCCACGGTGGCCTTCCTCGCCTCTCCCGAGGCCAGCTACATCACGGGGGGCGTGTTCGCCGTGGACGGGGGAAGGCTTCGGGGGATCTGAGGGGGGGGTGGCTAGTAGGAGCCCGCCTTCCCTCCGGTGGCGGAGGGAGGGGGCGCCGCAGGGGCTCCTTCGGCCGGCCCGGCTCCTCTTTCTTGCTCTCTCGCCGCCCGCAGGCGTTCTCTTTCGGCGACGTCCCTTTTCTCGTAGGCGACGATCTGCTCTCTCAGGGAAGAGAAGAAATCCGCCGCGCCTCCGCCGAAACCCGGGAGCAGGGCTCCCCCAAAGCCCGGCGAGAGTTCCACCCGGGTGCGTTCCGCGGAGATGCGGGTGATGAAGACCGCCCGCAGGGCCCGCAGCCCGCCCCCCGCGACGATTCGCCCCCTCTCGGAGTCGGCCTCGATGAGGGTTTCGTTGTTGTCGTGCAATACCCGGATCGCCGCGGGAAAAACGATTTCGTAGCGTTTGTTGAACACCTGGGCTTCGCCGCCCTCGGGGCGCACGGAGGAGACCAGCTGGGAGGAGGGGGCGCATCCCGCGAGGGCGCCTGAGGCCAGAAGGGCGCCGAAGCCGAGTAGAAAGATCTTCCGCATCAAGAGGGTTCCCCTGTCCGCGCCAGTATAGCACACCCCGCTCCGTTGACACCGAAAAGAGGCGCCCCCCATACTGGGTGGTTGCGGTCTTCCCGCCGTTGTCGAGCGCAGTGGAAACAGAGAGAAGAGTCTCAGCCGATGGAAGAGATCATCATCGAGGGCGCCCGGGAGCACAACCTCAAGGACATCTCCCTCCGCCTCCCCCGGGAGCGGTTCATCGTGGTGACGGGCCCGAGCGGCTCGGGCAAATCTTCGCTGGCCTTCGACACGATCTACGCCGAGGGCCACCGCCGCTACGTCGAGAGCCTCTCGACCTATGCGCGGCAGTTTCTCGAGCGGGTGGACAAGCCCGACGTGGATTTCATCGACGGGATCAGCCCCGCCATCGCCATCGAGCAGTACAACCCCGTCAAGCACTCGCGATCCACCGTGGGGACGGCGTCGGAGATCTACGACTACCTCAGGCTCCTCTTCGCGAAGGCGGGCCAGGTCCACTGCCCGGAGTGCGGCAAGCCGGTCCGGCCCGCCACGGTGGACAGCACCGTGGACCTTCTTCTCAGAGGGTTCGCCGGAGCGCGCGGGTTCGTCCTCTTCCCCCTGCCCGGCCTCCCCCCGGAGGAGCTGGAGGAGCGCCTCGGGGCCCTCGTGGGGCAGGGCTTCATCCGCGTCATGGCGGAGGGAGAGGTGCTCGACATCGGCCCCGCCCTTCTGGCGCGCCTGCGCGGAGGGGATCGGGGGGCGGCGGCCGCGGAGGGTGACGGCCGGGCGCCCCTGCGGCCCCTCCGGGTCGTGGCGGACCGCCTGGTCCTCTCCGAGGAGGCCCGCGCCCGCCTGGGGGAGTCGCTCGAGACGGCCTTCCGCGAGGGCGAGGGGGTGGCCGAGGTGCAGGTGGTGGATGGGCCCCTCCTCCGCTTCAGCCAGCGCCTGGAGTGCTGCGGGAGGAGCTTCGACCCCCCCACCCCGCTCTTGTTCAGCTTCAACAACCCCAACGGCGCGTGTCAGGAGTGCGGCGGGTTCGGGAACACGCTCAACCTGGACGAGTCCCTCATCGTGCCCAACCCCAAGCGCACCCTCGCCCAGGGCGCCGTGGAGCCCTGGACGCGGCCGCGCTACCGCCGGCACTTCGGCAAGCAGCTTCAGGAGGCGGCCGAGGGGGAAGGGCTCGACATCCACCGGCCCTGGGAGTCCCTCCCCAAGAAGCAGAAGAAGATGGTCATGGAGGGCTCGAAGACCCTGCTCGGCGTCTATCCCTTCTTCGAGCGGATGAGGAGGAAGAAGTACAAGGTCTGGGTGCGTGTCTTCATCCGCCGCTACCAGTCCCTCCAGCAATGCCCCTCCTGCGGTGGAACCCGCCTCCGGCCCGACGCCCTTTGGGTTCGGCTGGGGGGGAAGACCGTAGCCGAGCTGGTCGCCATGCCCGTGGGGGAGCTCAGGGCCTACTTCCACGCCCCTGCCCTCTCCCCGGAGGAGGCGGCCCGGGCGGGCGACGTCCTGCAGCAGATCCGCGACCGGCTCGAGTTCCTCCACCGGGTGGGGCTGGACTACCTCACTCTCGACCGCGAGACGCGCACCCTGAGCGGGGGGGAGCACCAGCGCATCAACCTCGCCAACCAGCTGGGAGCGCACCTGACGGGCACGCTCTACATCCTCGACGAGCCCACCATCGGCCTCCACCCCCGCGACAACGCCAGGCTGATCGAGATCCTCAAGGGGCTGGTCGATCGGGGGAACACCCTCCTCGTGGTCGAGCACGACCGCGACGTGATCGAGGGGGCGGACCACGTGGTGGACCTCGGGCCGGGGGCAGGCGAGCGGGGGGGCGAGCTCGTCTTCGCGGGGCCCCGCGAGGGACTTCGGGGCTGCGCCGACTCGGCGACCGCGAAATACCTGAACGGCGCCCGCCGGGTCGTCCCGCGCCGCCCCCGCCAGCGGGTTTCGCAGAACGGCCGGGTCCTCTCCCTCCTCGGGGCGGAGGAGAACAACCTCAAGAGGGTGGACGTCCATGTCCCTCTCGGGAAGCTCGTAGCCGTGACGGGGGTATCGGGCTCGGGCAAGAGCACCCTGATTCACGACACCCTCTTCCCCGCGCTGGCGCGCATCCTTCACGATTCGAAAGAGCCCATCGGGCGCTTCAGGCAAATTCACGGCTTCGAGCACGTCGCCGCCGTGGTCCTGCTCGACCAGAGCCCCATCGGGAAGAGCCCCCGCAGCAACCCGATCACCTACTTGAAAGCCTATGACGCGATCCGCCGCCTCTTCGCCGAGACGCAGGGAGCGAGGGGGATGGGCTACGGGCCGAGCCACTTCTCCTTCAACTCCCCCGGAGGCCGGTGCGAGTCCTGCGCCGGCAGCGGCTTCCAGAAGATCGAGATGCACTTCATGGCGGACCTCTACATCCGCTGCCCTGACTGCGAGGGCCGGCGCTTCAAGGCCCAGGCCCTCGAGGTCCGCTACAGGGGGCTGAACATCCACGAAGTGCTGAACTTGACGGTGGAGGAGGCGATCCGCTTCTTCGACAGCGCGCCCTCGGTCGTGAGCAAGCTGCTCGTCCTGCGCGACGTGGGGCTGGGCTATCTGCGGGTCGGCCAGCCGGTGAACACCCTCTCGGGCGGGGAGGCCCAGCGGCTGAAGATCGCGGGCCACCTCGCCTCGAAGCCGCCCCGGGACGTCCTCTACCTGATGGACGAGCCCACGACCGGGCTGCACTTCCAGGATGTCGAGCGCCTGCTCGAAGTCCTCCTGCGCCTGGTCGCCCTGGGCAACACGGTGGTGGTGATCGAGCACAACCTGGACGTCATCCGGGCGGCGGACTGGATCGTCGACCTGGGGCCCGAGGGCGGCGAGGCCGGGGGGCGCATCGTGGCCGAGGGCCCGCCCGAGGCCGTGGCGAAGTGCCCCCACTCCCACACGGGGATCTACCTCAAGGCCTATCTCGAGAAGCACCAGGCGGTGTAGGTGGCCGCCGTGCGGAGGAGATGGGCGGGGCGCCTCGCGTGGGCGGCCGCCGCCCTGCTCCTCCTCCTGGCCCTTAGGCTCTACCCTCCCCTCCGCCATCCTCTCGACGCGGCGCTGCTCGCCCAGGCCCTCTTCGCCGGCGAGGAGAGGAGCTGGCTCGCCCGCTGGACGTCACCCCCCGAGCGTCTGGAGGCGGGAGAGGTGGACCTCTACCGGCCCGCCGCGGGGGACGCCCCCCCGCGGGGCTGCGTTCTCCTGGCCCACGGGATGACCGACCTCGGGCGGCGCGACCCGCGCCTGGCGGCCTTCGCGCGCGCGCTGGCCCGGCTGGGCTTTGCCGTGGCGGCCCCCGAGCTGCCGGGCATGCGCCGCTTCCGCCCCGACCCGGAGGATGTGGACCGCATCGCCGCGGGCTTCGCCTGGCTGGAGGGGCAGTACGCCGCGTCGGGCCTCCGCTGCGGCCTCCTCGCGTTCTCCTTCGCGGCGGGCCCCGCCCTCATGGCGGCGGCGCGGCCCGGGGCGGCGAGCCGCGCCGCCTGCCTCATCGCCGTGGGGGCCTACCACGACCTGCGCGCCGTGCTCCGCCATCTGACGACCGGAGGGCGGGAGGATGAGCCGGCCTTCCCGGGAGGGCCCCCCGTCCGGGTGGGGAAGTGGCTCTTCTTGCGCTACAACGCCGAGCTGCTCGGGCTGGAGGGACACCGCGAGGAGGCGGAGGCCATCGTGCGCCTGAAGCTCGCGGACGAGCGGGCGGAGATCGCCCCCCTCGTGGAGCGGCTGCCGGAGCGGCTCCGGCCCCTGCTGGCCCTCATCGAGAACAAGGATCCCTCCCGGTTCGACGCCCTCTACGCGGCCCAGCCCCCCGAGTTGCGCGCCCGCCTGGAGGGGTGGTCCATGGAGGAGGTGGTCGGGCGCACCCGGCTGCCGATCTTCCTACTGCACGGGCGGGGCGACCCCTTTGTCCCCCCCTCGGAGAGCCTCCGCCTCGCGGAGCGCGCCCGGGAGCGGCCCGGGGCGGGCGTGCGCTTGCTCGTTCTCGACGTCTTGGGCCACGTGGACCCGGGGGAGAAGGCCCTGAGCCTCGGGGGGGCTCTCGAGGCGGTCCGCCTTCTCGGCTTCGTCTCGGAAGCGCTGACCGCGATGGAGGGGAGCTCGGGGCCGTCTTGGCGCGTGCGCCTCTCCCGATCCGGGGGTTGGCTTCCGGCGGGCGCGGTGTAGTACAAAGGGGCATCCGCAGCCGGCTTTGAGAAGGAGAAGCGGCATGGCCCAGCAGACCGACGTGAAAACCGTGACCCGCGTGGCGCGAACGCAGTGGAGGGGCACCCTGCGCGCCGAAGTCCAGGTGCGGGACTGCCCCTCGTTTTTCACCGACGAGCCGAAGGGGCGCGGGGGGCTCTACGAGCACCCGACCCCGGCGGAATATACCGTGGCGGCCCTGACGGGATGCAGCGCGGCCCACGTGGAGCTCTTCGCCAAGGAGGCGGGGCTGCCCCTCGCGGACTGCCAGGTGGAGGGGAAGCTCACCCTCGGCCACTTCCCCGCGGACGACGAGCGGAGCCGCAACGGCGGCGTGACCGGGATCGAGCTCGATATCCGGGTGACCTCCTCCGGGACGGAGGCGCAATTCGAGCGCGTCAAGGCGCTCTTCCGCGAGCAATGCGTGCTCTACCGCTTCGCGAAGGCGGCGGCGCCCGTCAAAGATAACTGGAAGCTCATCCGGCCCTCCTGAGAGGGAGGGCGCGGGTCTGTCCTCGGAGTCTCTTTTTCTCTGAAGGGGGCGGGGCGCGCTTCGTATGGAAGTCGGAACCCACGCCGCCGGCTTGTTCTTCGCCGCCCTCGCCCTGATCGGCTGGACGGCGCTCTCCTTTTTCATCCGGCTCGCCCTGCGCGACGCGCCCTTCCTGCGGGGCACGGCGACGGTGACGACCACAAACGGCGTCCTCGTCACCCTGGCGGCGGCGGCCTACCTTCCATGGGCTTCCGTCGTGCCCTCCCTGTGGCGGACGGTGTTTCTCCTCCTCGCCGTCGGGCTGTTCATGATCGTGCTCTCGCGCCTCACCTATTACTTCGCCATCCGGCACATCGGGCCCAGCCGCACCCTCCCCGTGGCGACGAGCACCCCCGCCGTCACCGCCCTTCTGGCCGCCCTGTGGCTGGATGAGCCGCTCTCGCTCCGGATGTTCCTGGGGCTGGGCCTCCTCATCGGAGGAATCACCGCTGTCGTCCGGGCGGAGCCCGCCCGGCCGGCCGGGGGCGCCGGCTACACCCCGAGGCAGCGCGCCCTGGGCTGGCTCTCGGCGGGGGCGACCACCTTTCTGTGGAGCCTATCGAGCGTGATCATCAAGGTCATCGTCGCGGACATTCCCCCGCTCGGCGCCATGATGCTGGCGATCTGGATCGGGGTGCCGGTCGCCTGGATGGTGGCCCTGGGGTTCGAGTCCGAGCGCGCGCCGAGGGAGATCCCCCGCGGCAACTGGCGCTGGATCTTTTGCGCCGCCCTCTGCCAGACGCTGGCCGTTCCCTCCTACGCCGCCGCCCTCGCGCGCACCTACGCCGTCAACGTGAGTTCCGTCACCGCGATGCAGCCCCTCTTCGCCATCCTCATCGCCCACCTCTTCGTGCGGGAGGCGGAGAACGTCACCCCGCGCCTCATCCTCGGAGGCTCCCTGACCGTGGGGGGAACCCTGATGGTGCTGGTCTAGGCGGGGGCGTCCCGCCCGGGCGCGGGAGAGCCCGATCACTTCCCGGTGCGCAGCAGCTTGCCCAAGACGTCTTTCTGGATCTGGGCGGACCGCTCTCTCTCGACCCGGATGACCTCCCCTTTGTCCTGGAACTGCCCGATGAGGCCGCGGTGGACGACGGCCACGAGGGGCTTGCCGCAATCGAAGATCTCCCCTGCGAGCTCCCGGAACTTCGCCGAGCAGAGCTCCATCCTTCCGATCTCGTCGATGAAGACGAACTCCGCCCCCTCGAGGCTCTCCCGAAAGAGGGCCGTGATTTTGTCCACCCCGGCGGCGTTGACGCCGTACCTTCCCACCCGCGGCCCTCCCCTTATCTCCACCGAGGCCAGCACCTCCTCCGCGCCGGTGGCGAGGTCGGCGATCAGGAAGCCCGTCCGCCTCTCCCGGCGGATCTCGGGCGTGACGATTCCGGCGAGGCGCCTTCCTTCGAGCGAGCGGATGAGGGACTGGACGAGGGTGGTCTTTCCGCAGCCGGGAGGGCCGGTCAGGAGGATGTTCATCTCCCCCGGGCCTTCAATCTTCCTCCTTGCCCAGGCGCCCGATGGCCCGGCGGGTGAGGAGGGAGCCGTAGCCGAAGCGGGCGCGGACGGCGTCGATGCTCTCGACGAGCCTGGCCTCGCGCAGCCGGCCCTCCTCCGGGAGGAGGGAGGGCTGGAGGCCGGAGGCGCCCAGGCCCGTGAGGTAGACCCCGAGCAGGCGGACCCGCCTTCCCCGGGCCAGGTCGTTCAGTGCCCGCTCCAGGAGGCGGAGGGCGGCCTCGATGATCTCCTTGTCGAGGGTGGAGGGCGGATCGAGAGGGGCGGCGCGGGTGTAGGTGGTGAAGTCGGCGTAGCGGATCTTGAGGGTCACCCCGCGGGCCGAGAGGCCCTGGCGGCGCGCCCGCGCGGCGGCCTGCTCGGCGAGGCGGACGAGGGTGGCCTCCAGATGGGCGCGGTCTCCGATGTCCTCGGCGAAGGTGGTCTCCCTACCTAGGCTCTTGGGCTGGCTCTCGGGCTCGAGTGCGGCGTCGTCCTCCCCCCGCGCCTTGCGGTGGAGGTCCGCCCCCCAGCTCTTGAAGTGGGCTTCGAGGAGATCGAGGGGCATGCGGGCGAGATCCCCGACCGTGCGCACCCCCATCCCGCGCAGGCGCGCCCCCGTCATCTTTCCCACCCCGGGGAGGGCCTCCACGGGGAGCGGGGCGAGGATCCTGGCCTCCTGGCCGGGGAGGATATGGAGGATGCCCGCCGGCTTGGCCAGCTCCGAGGCCACCTTGGACATGAGGCGGTTCGAGGCGAGGCCGATCGAGGCCGAGCAGGCGGTCTCATCCAGGAGGGCCGCCCGGATGCGCCCGGCCGCGGCGAAGGGGGGCCCGAGAAGTCGCTCGGTGCCGGTGAGGTCGAGGTAGGCCTCGTCCACCGAGACGATCTCGAGGACGGGAGAGAAGGATCCGAGCACCTCCATCACGCGCTCGGAGGCGGCGACGTACTTCGCGTGGTCGGCCTGAAGGTAGACGGCGCCCGGGCAGAGCCTGCGGGCCTGGGCCATGGGCATGGCCGAGCGGACGCCGAATTTCCGGGCCTCGTAGGAGGCGGCGGCGACCACCCCCCGCTGGCCGGTGCTCCCCCCCACGATGACGGGCTTGCCGAGGAGGGAGGGATCCTCCATCCGCTCGACCGCCACGAAGAAGGCGTCCATGTCCACGTGGGCGACGACGCGGGGCGGGGCGCGCCGGTCGGCCGCTCCGGGCGCCGCCGGGGCTTGGGTCATGGGAGCGATCCCTTGAGGGGCGGCGCGGCGCGGGGCCCTTCCCCGCGCGCCTTGGCGCCCCCTCGGCTCAGTACTTCCTCAGCACCCCCACCACGACGCCCTGGATGCGGAGGCCCTCCTCCGGGACGAAGATGGGGGCCATCTGGGCGTTCGCCGGCTGGAGGCGTATCTGGCCGCCCTCGCGGTAGAAGCGCTTGAGGGTGGCGTTCTCCCCCTCGAGGAGGGCCACCACGGTCTCGCCGTTCTGGGCGCTCTCGCGCTGCTCGACGATGACGTAGTCGCCGTCCTGGATGTGGTCCTCGATCATGGAGTCGCCCTTGACCCTCAGGACGTAGAGGTTGCCCGCGCCGGCGGACCAGGGGAGGGGGATCGTCTCGTTCGCCTCGACCGCCTCGAGGGGGAGGCCTGCGGCGATGTAGCCCCTGAGGGGGAGCTCCCCCGCCCGGCCCGCCTCGGTCCCCACTGTGTCCGCCCCCGGCACCATCTCGATGGCCCGGCTCCGGTTCCAGCTCCGCTTGATGAGCCCCTTCTGCGCCAGGTTCTGAAGGTGCTTGTGCACCGTGGCGGGGGAGGTGAGCCGGAAGTTCTGGCCGATCTCGGCGATGCTCGGGGCGTAGCCCTTGGCTTGGATGAACTCCCGTATGAACTCGTAGATCTCGCGCTGCCTGCGGGTCAGGAACATTGCACATCCTCCTTTCCGTCCTCCGGCGGGGGGTTTTCCCCCCGGGACCAGGAGGTGAGGGTTTCGACGTGGGCGGTGTTGGGGAACATGGGGATCAGAAAGGCCCTCTCGATGCGGTAGCCCTCCGCGCGGATCGCGCGGGCGTCGCGGGCGAGGGTGGCCGGGTTGCAGGAGACGTAGAGGACCCGCCGGGGCGCCAGGGCGCGCAGGATCGGGATCGCCGCGAGCGCCCCCTTGCGCGGGGGGTCGAGGATGAGGACGTCGGGGGGCCCTCCCAGGGCGCGGGCGATCTCCCCGGCGTCGAGCCGCTCGGCCTCCCCGTGGAGGAAGCGGGCGCCCTCCACTCCCGTCTCCCTGCGGTTCGCCTCGGCGTCCCGCGCGGCGAAGGGATTGCTCTCCACCCCCACCACCCGCGCCCCCCGCCGGGCGAGAGGGAGCGCGAAGTTGCCCGCCCCGCAGAAGAGATCCACCGCCCGGCCTCCCGGCCCGAGGCCGGCCTCCTCGAGGAGGGTCCGGAGGAGGGCGAGGTTCCCGGCGCGGCTGGGCTGGATGAACGACTCGGGCGAGACGCGCAGGGTGAGGCCCTCCCCGGCCTCGTAGCGGGCCGTCCAGGCGGGGGGGTCCCCCGGGCCGCGATCCCCCGCGAAGCTCAGGGGGAAGCCTGACCCGCGGCCGAACCCCTCCCAGATCGTGCGCGTCTGCCGATCGGGCGCGGCGCGGCCGCGCTCGCGGGCGCCGCAAGGGTGGAGGAGGAGCCCGGCGCCCTCCTCGGGGGCGGGGCCGAGGGAGGTGATCTCGGCCGCCTCGACCCGGCGCGCCGCGGGCTCAAGCCGCAGCAGCCGGCGCACCTCCCGGAGGGCCTCGGCGATGGGCCGCTCCACCAGGAGGCAGGCCTCGATGGGCGCGAGGCGCCGCGTGCCCGGCTCGAAGAAGCCGACCGCCTCCCCCCGGATCTGGAAGCGGGCCCTGAGGCGGTAGCCGAACTCGGGCGATTCGGGCGCGAGGGTCTGGAGGGGGACCGGAAGGTCCATCTTGCCGATGCGGGCGAGGGCGTCGAGGAGGATGCGGCGCTTGGCCTGGGCTTGGGCCTCGGGGAGCATCTGCTGGAGGGGGCAGCCGCCGCAGGCGGCCCAGTGGGGGCAGGGCGGCTCGCGCCGCGCGGGGCCCGGCTCCTCCACCGCGTCGAGCTCCCCCAGGAGGTATCTCCCCTTGTCGGCCCGGATGCGGAAGCGCACGGCGTCGCCCGGCGCCGTCCGGGGGATGAACACCACCCGCCCCTCATGGCGGGCCACACCCGCCCCCCCGGCAGCCACACTCTCGATGCGGGCGGTGAGTAGCCCCTCGGCCACGGCGGTTGAGGCAGCGTTCATCGAGACCTCACGGGAGATTCGCTCAACGAATAAAAGACATTTATAATACAAACAAAAATCGAAGATTTTTGCAAGTGCTAAATTTGCTTTCTTTGCGTGCGTTTTTCGCCGGATCTCCGGGGCGCGGCGGACCGCGGCTCCTCCCCCCTCCGCGAGGCGCGCGCTTTGACACGCCCCCGACCGGGGCCTACATTGGCGCTCTTCAGCCGCTCGGAAGAGTTCTCCTCGGGCGGCGCGATCCACGCGCGGTGGAGTCCAGGCGGAGGGCGGAGAGCCCGGCTCCTTTGTCGGGGGGAGGCGTGCGCATGGCCACCATGTCGGCGGGGCACGCGGTCGCCGAGTCGCTGGCGCAGCTGGGGGTGCGGAACGTCATCGGCATGGCGGGCTCTTGCATGATCGAGATCCTGGACGGGATGTACGGCCGCGAGGATCTTCAATTCCTCACCGTGCGCCACGAGCAGAGCGCCGCCCTCATGGCGGACGCCTACGGGAGGCTGACGGGCCGGCCGGGGGTGTGCATGGCGACCAACGGGCCCGGCGCCACCAACCTCGTCACCGGGGTGGCCAACGCCTGGATGGCCCAGAGCCCGGTCATCGTGATCACGGGCGCCCCGATGATGAAGGACACCTTCCGCGAGTCGTCCCAGGAGATCGACCAGATCGCCCTGTTCAAGCCCATCGTCAAGTGGTCCGTCCAGGTGCGGAAGCCCGAGCGCGCGGCCGACGTGATCCGCGAGGCCTACCAGGTCGCGATCTCGGGCGTGCCGGGCCCGGTGCACGTGGATCTCCCCCGCGACGTCATGAACGAGGAGGTGAGCGTCCCCCGCCTCGAGGGTCCCCTGCCCCCCCGGCGCGTCCGCCTCGCGCCCGACCCCGAGGCGCTCTCCGCCGCCGCGGCGCTCCTCCGGGGGGCCGAGCGGCCGCTTCTGCTCGCGGGGGGAGGCGTCCTTTGGGCGGAGGCCAGCGCCGAGCTTGCGGCCCTGGCCGAGGCCCTGACCGCCCCCATCATGGCTTCGACCGGGCGCGACGACGTGGCGCCCAACTCCCACCCCATGTTCCTGGGCTCGATCGGCCGCGGGACCCTCCCCGAGGCCCGGGCGCTCTTCGCGAGCGCCGACGTGGTCCTCGCCGTCGGGACGCGCCTGGCTCACACCACCACCTTCCTCAAGGCCGATTTCCTGGGAGGGGGGACCAAGCTCATCCACGCGGCGATCGACCCGCGCAACATCGGCCGCCACTATCCGGCCGAGGTGGCCATCGCGGCGGACGCGGGCTTGGTGCTCGAGGGACTCCTCCGGGCGGTGGGCGCCCCCAAGGACCGCCCCGCCTGGCGGGCGCGGGCGGCCGAGGTCCGCGCCGCCCAGGAGCGGCACCGCGAGGCGGCCCTCGAGATCGGCGCCCGGCCCATCGACCCCCGCCGGGCCCACATGGCTCTCGCCAAGGTGCTCCCCAAGGACGCCATCCTCACCCTCGACGCGGGGAGCGCGGCCGGCTACCTCTATGAGTACCAGCGCTTCGACCGCCCGCGGAGCTTCCTCGCCCCCCAGGACCTCGCCGCCATCGGAGTGGGCTATCCCGTGGGGCTGGGGGCCAAGCTCGCCTGCCCGGACCGGCCCGTCGTCACCATCAGCGGGGACGGCGCCTTCCTCTGCAACGGGGCCGAGCTCGAGACGGCCGTGCGCGAGCGGCTGAACACCGTCTGCGTCATCTTGAACAACTTCAACCTGGGCTCCGAGCGCGCCTACCAGCGGCACTTCTACGGGGGCCGCTACATCGGGGACCGGATCGGGAACCCCCGCTTCGACGAGTACGCCCGCGCCTTCGGCGCCGCGGGCTACCGCGTGGAGGACCCGGCCGACCTGGAGGATGTCTTCGCCGAGGCCCTCCGGCAGGAGAGGCCCGTCCTGGTGGACGTCATCTGCGACCCCGACGTCTTCCCCGAGCCCCGGAGGAAGGAGGCCGTCAAGG
>CAYMWZ010000009.1:0-284 GCA_964394385.1 uncultured Nitrospinaceae bacterium
TGGGGACCTCGGGCGTGAGCGCCTCGGGGTCGACGGTGGAGCGGTGCTCGGAGAGGAGGAGATCCGAGATGATGAGGACCGGCATCTGGTACTTCTCGGCCAGGTTCAGCGCCTCGGCGGCCGTGTAGTAGCAGTCCACCGGGTCCCGGGGGGCGATGACGACCCGCGGGTAGTCGCCCTGGGAGGCGCCCATGACCTGATTCAAGTCGCCCTGCTCGGTCTTTGTGGGAATCCCCGTCGAGGGCCCCCCCCAGCGCGAGGCTGCCGACGCCGAACGTCGCGCT
>CAYMWZ010000009.1:294-11600 GCA_964394385.1 uncultured Nitrospinaceae bacterium
CACGACGACCACCGGCGTCTCGATCATCCCGGCCATCCCGATGGCCTCGCTCATGAGGGCGAACCCCCCGCCCGAGGTGGCGCACATCGCCCTCACGCCGGCGTGTCCCGCCCCGATGGCGAGGTTGACCACCGCGATCTCGTCCTCGGCCTGCTTGACCACCACGCCGCACTTCTCGCTGTGGCCGGCCAGCCAGTGGAGGATGTAGGAGGCGGGGCTCATGGGGTAGGCCGAGTAGAACTTGCACCCGCCCGCCACCGCGCCCAGCGCGAGCGCCAGGTTCCCGGTGAAGATGGGCCGGCGCTTGCGGGGGAAGTTCCAGCGGTAGGCGAGGGGCTTCAGCTCCTTCGCCGCGTAGTCGTAGCCGGCGCGGAGCACCTTGACGTTCTGCTCGATGACCTGGGCGCCCTTGTGCTTGAAGGTCTCGGCGATGAGCTCCTCCGTGACCTCCACGTCGAAGCCGATCAGGCGGATCAAAGCCCCCAGCACCACCGTGTTCTGCATCACGGGAAGCAGTTGGCCCAGATCCTTCGTGACCTCCCGCATGGGCAGGCCGGCCACCTGAACGCCCCCGGGCACCAGGGAGGAGTCGCAGGTCAGCCGGGAGCTGTTGAAAATGATCGCCCCGCCCGGCTCCACCTCGCGGGCGTGGCGCTCGATGCTGTCCTGGTTGAGGGTGAGCAGGACGTTCAGGCGGTCGCCGTGGGAGTGGATCTTCTCCTCCCCTATCCGGAGCCGGAGCCAAGTGTGGCCGCCGCGGATGAGGGACTGGTAGCTGTTGTAGGCAAAGACGTGGAGCCCCAGGCGGGCGGCGGTGCGGGCGAGGGTGTCCCCCGTCTTGTCCAGCCCGTCGCCGGCGGCGCCCGCGATTCCTACGGTGATCTCGGTGGCCATGTCCGTCTCGCTCTCCCCTTTGAAACTGCGCCCCCCCACGCCACATTCCCGAGGGGGGAGGCCTCCCCCCCAGCTCCCCAGGGAGGGAGGGGTCGGTCCTCTACGAAGCGCGAGTTCACTTTCCGGCGGCTTTCACCCGCTCTTGACGCGGGCCACTATAACACGCCCCGCCCCGGCCGTTCGACCCTCCGGCGGCGCGCCTTTCTCACTCAAATCAGATTTATCAATCCTTTTCCGCCAACGCAAGGCCCTCCCCCCCGCCCGAGGGCGCGCGCGCCGAGAGGGGCCGGGCCATTCGCCGTCAATTCCCTCGCAGGGGACGAACGTGTAAGATGGCCGTGTTTGCCGGGCGCCGCGCTCGTGGAGGTCAGCGAATCGATGGCGGAGAATCCCAGGGCAGCCGAGGTGGAGACGGACGGGGCCCCGTCCCCGGCCGATGAGGACGGCCGGGACGGGGACGAAGAGGCCCGGCGCCCTCCCGCGGCGGAGCCCCCCCCTCCCCGGGAGGCCGACGAGGAAACCGCCCGCCTGAACGCGATCGAATCCCGCGAGTGGATGGAATCCCTCGACTACGTACTGGCCAGCCGGGGGGCCGAGCGCGTCATGGAGCTCCTGCGGGAGCTTCAGATCCACGCCCACCGGGCCGGCGTGGACCTGCCCTTCTCGGCCAACACCCCCTACGTCAACACCATCCCCGTGGAGGAACAGCCCCCCTACCCCGGCGACCGGGAGGTCGAGCGGCGCATCAAGAGCCTCGTGCGCTGGAACGCAATGGCCATGGTGGTGCGGGCCAACCGCGACGAGAGCGGCATCGGAGGCCACATCTCCACCTTCGCCTCGGCGGCCACCCTGTACGAGGTGGCCTTCAACCACTTCCTCCGGGGGCCCGGACACCCCAGCGGAGGGGACCACGTCTTCTTCCAGGGCCACTCCGCCCCGGGCATCTACGCCCGCGCCTACCTGGAGGGCCGCCTCAGCCAGGAGAAGCTGGAGAACTTCCGCCGGGAGCTGCGCCCCGGGGGAGGGCTCTCCTCCTACCCGCACCCGTGGCTCATGCCCGATTTCTGGCAGTTCCCCACGGTGTCCATGGGCCTCGCCTCCCTCATGGCGATCTACCAGGCGCGCTTCAACCGCTACCTCGAGGACCGGGGCCTCAAGAAGACGAACGGCCAGAAGGTCTTGGCCTTCCTGGGGGACGGCGAGATGGACGAGCCCGAATCCCTGGGCGCCATCACCCTGGCCGCGCGCGAGAAGCTGGACAACCTCATCTTCGTCATCAACTGCAACCTCCAGCGCCTGGACGGCCCGGTGCGGGGGAACAGCAAGATCATCCAGGAGCTCGAGGCCGCCTTCCGGGGCGCGGGCTGGAACGTGATCAAGGTCATCTGGGGCGACGACTGGGACCCCCTCCTCGCGAAGGACCACGAAGGCGCCCTGGTCAAGCGGATGGAGGAGACCATCGACGGCCAGTACCAAAAGTACAGTGTCGAGCGGGCCAAGCAGGGCACCTATCTGCGCGACCACTTCTTCGGGGGAGACCCCCGCCTCGAGGCGCTGGTGCGCGACATGCCCCTCCAGCAGCTCAACCGCATGTGGCGGGGCGGCCACGATCCCTCGAAGGTCTACGCCGCCTACAAGACCGCCTTCGAGAACAAGGGATCGCCCACCGTCATCCTCGCCAAGACGATCAAGGGCTACGGCCTGGGGGAGAGCGGCGAAGGGAAGAACATCGCCCACCAGCAGAAGAAGCTCAACGAGGAGGAGCTCCGCCTCTTCCGCACCCACTTCGACATCCCCATCTCGGACGAGGAGGTGGCGAAGGCCCCCTTCTACCGGCCGCCGGAGGGGAGCCCCGAGATCCGCTACATGCTCGAGCGCAGGCGGGCGCTCGGGGGCTTCGTCCCCTCCCGCAGCGCGAAGAGCGCGCCCTTCGACGCCCCCCCGGCGGAGCTCTTCGGGGAGTTCTACGCGGGCACCGAGGAGCGCGAGGTCTCCACCACGATGGTCTTCGTGCGCATCCTCACGAAGCTCCTGCGGGACAAGTCGGTGGGCAGTCTCGTCGTCCCCATCGTGCCCGACGAGGCCCGCACCTTCGGGATGGAGGCCCTCTTCCGCCAGATCGGGATCTACTCGCACGTGGGCCAGCTCTACGAGCCCGTCGACCGGGACAGCCTCCTCTACTACAAGGAGGCCAAGGACGGGCAGATCCTCGAGGAGGGGATCACCGAGGCCGGCTCGATGGCCTCCTTCATCGCCGCCGGGACCGCCTACTCCACCCACGGCGTGAACACCATCCCCTTCTTCATCTACTACTCCATGTTCGGCTTCCAGCGCATCGGCGACCTCATCTGGGCCGCCGCCGACATGCGGACGCGCGGCTTCCTGGTGGGGGGCACCGCGGGCCGCACCACCCTCGCCGGGGAGGGGCTCCAGCACCAGGACGGCCACAGCCACCTGCTCGCCTACCCCGTCCCCAACCTCAGGGCCTACGACCCCGCCTTCGCCTTCGAGATGGCCGCCATCATCGAGGACGGCATCCGCCGCATGGCCGGGGAGGGGGAGGACGCCTTCTACTACCTCACGGCCTACAACGAGAACTACGCCATGCCGCCCATGCCCGAGGGGGCGCGGGAGGGCATCCTGCGGGGGATGTACCTCTTCCGCCCCTCCGCCCTGAAGAGCTCGAACCTCAAGGCCCAGCTCCTCGGCAGCGGCACCATCCTGAACGAGGTCCTCAAGGCCCAGGCCCTCCTGGAGGAGAAGTACTCGGTCGCGGCCGACGTGTGGAGCGTGACCAGCTACAAGGAGCTGCGCCTCGACGCCCTCGAGGCCGAGCGGTGGAACATGCTCAACCCCGGCAAGACGCCCAAGGTGCCCTACCTCACCCAGTGCCTCTCCAAGTCCCCCGGGGTGTGCATCGCCGCCTCCGACTACTTGAAGGCCCTCCCCGACTCGGTCGCCAAGTGGATCCCCCGGCCCCTCGTCTCGCTCGGGACGGAGGGCTTCGGGCGCAGCGAATCGCGCGCCTCCCTGCGGGAGTTCTTCGAGGTCGACTCCCGCTACGTCACCCTGGCCACGCTCCACGCGCTCGCGCGGGAGAAGCAGGTCCACGCGGACCTCGTCCGCAAGGCGATGAAGGATCTGGACATCGACCGGGACAAAGCCAACCCGATGATCTCCTGACCGCTGGGGGTAGGACACGTTGACGGAGACCGAGTTCAAGCTCCCCGAGCTGGGGGAGAACATCCAGAAGGGCAAGGTGGTGAGCGTCCTGGTCTCGGTGGGGGACACCATCGAGCTGGACCAGCCCGTCCTCGAGGTGGAGACGGACAAGGCCCTCATCGAGGTCCCCTCCTCGGTGAAGGGGAAGGTGAAGACGGTTCACCTCAAGCCGGGCGACGAGGCGGGCGTCGGCCAGGTCATCCTCACGGTCGAGGCCGGGGACGGCCGGGCGCCCGCCGAGGCCGAGAAAGAAGCGCCCGCCAAGGCTGAGGAGAAGCCGCCCCCCGCTCCCAAGGCCGAGCCGGCGGCGGCTCCCCCGCCTCCCCCGGCCGAGAAGAAAACACCCCCTCCCGTTCAGGCGCCCGAGAAACCCCCGCCCAAGCCCCAGGCGCCGGCGCGCGCCAAGGACGCCCCCGTCCCCGCCGCCCCCTCCGTCCGCCGCCTCGCGCGCGAGGCGGGGGTGGACATCCGCAAGATCGCGGGCACGGGGCCCGGCGGCCGCATCTCGGCCGAGGACGTGAAGCGCCACGTCGGGGAGCTGCGCCCCGCCGCGGCGGCGGCCGCCCTCGCGGCTCCGCTCCCGGACCCCGCCAAGTGGGGGCCGACCGAGACCGTCAAGATGGACGGCATCCGCCTGGCCACCGCGCGCCACCTGAGCCGCGCCTGGGCCCTCATCCCCCACGTCACCCAATGCGACAAGGCCGACGTCACCGAGCTCGAGAAGCTGCGCAAGAAGTACGCCCCCAAGGCCGAGGCGGCGGGCGGCAAGCTGACCGTGACGGCCATCCTCCTCAAGGCGGCGGCCTCGGCCCTCAAGGCCTTCCCCAAGTTCAACGCGAGCGTGGACGCCGAGGCGGGCGAGATCGTCCTGAAGAAGTACTTCCACGTGGGCGTCGCGGTGGACACCGAGCGGGGGCTCCTCGTCCCCGTCGTCCGGGACGTGGACAAGAAGAACATCATCGAGCTCTCGGCCGAGCTCTCCCGCGCCGCCGCCCGCGCCAAGGAGCGAAAGCTCACCCTGGAGGAGATGCAGGGGGGCTGCTTCACCATCACCAACCTGGGCGGCATCGGGGGGACCGGCTTCACCCCCATCGTCAACTGGCCCGAGGTCGCCATCCTGGGGGTCTCCCGCGCGGCGACCGAGCCCGTCTGGGACGGGGAGACCTTCCAGCCCCGGCTCATGCTCCCCCTCGTCCTCTCCTACGACCACCGCCTGATCGACGGGGCGGACGGCGCCCGCTTCCTCCGCTGGATCTGCGAGGCCCTCGAGAACCCCTTCCTCCTCCCCCTGGAGGGGTGAGCCTCCCCCCCGCGCCAGCGCGCACCTGCCCGCAATTCCCGTCATCGGCTCCCGGGCCGGAGGGGGTACATTCCTCCCCGGGCCCCTCGACTCGCAGGGGGTCGCCTCTGCGCGGGCGGGGAGAAAGGGTTGGCATGGATGCGGAAGGATTTAAATAAAGGCGGGGAAAAAGAGCCAAACGCTCCGGCGCAGGGGAAGAATTCCAGGGTATTCAGGGAGTTTCCGGGAGAAAAAACCGATCGGGCGGCCGGAAGAGGCTCTCGCGCCCCCGCTGCGGGGGGGAGGCCGCCTCACTCCTTGGGCTTCCACTCCCGCGCGCGGCGCTGGGCGTCGGCGACCTGCTCGGGCGTCATGACCAGCAGGAGATAGTCGCGCCGCTGGAGGGCCTCGTAGCGCATCTCCCCCTGGCCCCGCGTCGCGGCGAGGCTGAACCACATGTACGCCTCGACGAAGTCCCCCCGGACGCCCCGGGCGGTCGCATACATGAGCCCCAGGTTGAACTGGGCGGGGAGATGGCCCCGCTCGGCCGCCTCGCGGTACCACTTGGCCGCCTCTCCATCGTCCCGGCGGACGCCCTGGCCGTACAAATACATGTCCCCCAGGTAGGCCTGGGCGAGGGGATGGCCCCCCTCGGCCAGGGGCATGAACTCCCGCAGGGCGGCGGCGTAGTCGCCCCGCTCGTAGGCCGCGACGCCCTCCTCGAACCCGGCAGAGGAGGGCCCGGCGAGCAGCAGGATCCAAAGGGCGGCCAGGGCGGCGCGCATCATGGCGGGCCCGCCTTCGGCTTTTGGCGGCCGGCGAAGGCGAACAGGAGCGCCATCATGAGATACCCCCCCGCCACGGCCGGGGCCTTCCCCCAGCCGAAGGGGCTGACGACGCCCGAGGCGGTGATCTCGAAGGCGTGGATGACGCCCGTCCAGGAGAGCCCCGCCCCGAGCAGCGCCCAGCCCGCCGCCCGCGCGGGCGCGCGGTCGATGAGGGCGGCGGCCATGGCGGCGAGGATCATCGAGGTGAAGATGAAGCCCCGCTCGAGGGCGGCCATCCCCTGGAGGTGAAAGCCCGCCTGGGCGAAGGCGGCGGCCCCCACCTCGTGGAGGCCCCTGCCCGCCCCCCGGAGGGCGGAGGTGCTCACGAGAAGGCCCCAGGCCGCCACCGAGGGGACGAAGCCCAAGGCCACCGCGGGCGCGTGGCGCGGCGGGGTGGCCTCGAAGGCCTGGGCCACCATGATGAGGCCGATCCAGAGGAGGATGGCGATGACCGCCTCCTCGGGCACGAGCCTGGCCAGGGCGGCGATCGAGCCCGTGAGGCAGAGGAGGGTGACCGCGAGGCCGTTCAGCGCGCTGTAGCCCGCCCGGGCGCCCAGGGCCTTCCAGCCCGGGTGGCCGATGTAGAGGGTGGTCGGGAAGCAGCTCCCGAAGAAGGCGGCGACGAGGGAGCCCGCCCCGTTCACGGCGAGGGAGCTCCGGGTGTCGAAGCGGTCGCCCGCGGCTTCTGCGCTCTCCAGGTTCATCAGGCTCCCCACCAGGGTCATCAGCCCCATGGGGAGGGAGACGGCCAGGTAGTCCCAGGCCAGGGGCCCGCCCAAGGCGGAGAGGAGCGCCCCCGCCGCGGGCGCCGGCGGGGCCCAGCCCACCGGCGAGGGGACCCCGCCCGGGAAGCCCGAGAGGGCCGCCGAGAGGGCGGTGCCCGCCGCCACGGCCACGAGGCCCGCCGGAAGCCCCAGGGGAAAGCGCACCCCGCCGAAGTACTGGAGCAGGATGATCGCCAGGGGCGCCATGGCCACCAGGGGCCGCTCCCAGATGCGGAAGGCGAAATCCATCGAGATGAAGGTGAGGGCGATCCCCCCCAGGGCCGAGAGGAGGGCGGCGCGGGGGGTCACCCGGCGCACCCACCCGCCGGCGAGGCTCCCCGCGGTCTCGACGACCCCGCTCACGAAGCAGGCGGCGAGCCCCGCGCGCCAGGCGGCCTCGGCGCTCCCGGTCTGGAGCTTCACGGGGAGCATCACGAAGAAGACAAACGCGAAGAGGCTCACCGTGTTGATGCCGTAGGGAAGGGCCGTCACGTCCTCCCTGCCCTCGCGCTCGGCCAGGCGCCGCGCCTGCCAGGCGTAGAAGAGGTTCCCGGCCAGGATGCTGAGCGCCGCCCCGGGGAGGACCTGCCCGAAGATGAGCGCGTCCGGGAAGCCGAGGACGGCCTTGAGCAAGGAGACGATGAGGAGGAGCTGGACGAGGTTGTCCATCCAGAGGCCGAAGAAGCCGTCGATGTCCCCTTTGACGAACCAGCGGGGCTTGGCCTCCATTCGCGGGCTCCCCTCTCCGGAAGACGGGCCGGGACCCGGCAAATGTGGTCGGTTGCCCGGCCATCCGTCAATCCCGCCGCCGCTTCGCAGGGGGGGGCTCCTCTGCTATGATGGGCGCAAATCATCTCCTCAAGCGATCGCGGTCCCCTGGGAGAGAAGTCTCATGGAACCCGTCAAGGTCTACACCCGGCACGGCTGATACACCTGCGCGCGGACGAGGGAGTTTCTCTCGTCGAGCGGCGTCCCCGTCGTCAACCGCGACTGCTCGAACGACCCCGAGGCGGCGGCGGAGCTCGAGGCGTTGGGGATCAAGTCGCTCCCCGTCTCGGTCCGGGGCGCGACGGTGGTGGTGGGCTACAACGTGGAGGAGCTCCGCGAGGCCTTCGGCATCGAGGGCCCCGCGAAGGGCCCGCTGCCGGCGGAGAGGATGCTCGAGTACTACCGCCTCGTCTTCGACGCCACCAAGCGGGCCATCCGGCAGATCCCCCCGGAGAGGCTGGACTGGGTCTCCCCCGGCAGGAAGCGCACCCTGCGCCAGCTCACCTGGCACATCTTCGAGCGGCCGGACCTCTGCATCGAGGCGAGCGGGACGGGCCGCTACACCGAGGAGATGGTGCGGCGCTACGAGGCCCTCGCCGAGAACTGCCGCACGGGGGAGGACATCTGCGCCTACGCCGACCAAATGGAGGCCAAGCTCGCCGACTTCCTCATGACCCAGCCCGAGCTCCTGGCCAAGAGGGTGGAGAGCTACATGGGCCCCATCACGGTGCACGAGCTCATGGAGCTGGCCCTCGGCCACGCGTTCCAGCACCTTCGGCAGACCTACCACTACTTCGGGATGCTCGGGATCGCGCCCGAGCGGCCCCTCGCGCCCGAGGAGTACGCGGAGGTCCCGGTCCCCCGGGATCTCTTCTAGCGCCCCGGGAAGGAAGAAAACGGATGGCCCACAAGCCGCGGGGCGCCATCCGGGCCAACCGCGCCCGGATGCGGCGGGAGTTCGAGGCCCAATCCGCGATCGGCCGGCACGGCGCGACGGGGCTCGCCCGCGTCGCCTTCACGCCCGCCTACAACCGCGCCCGGGACCTCGTGCGCGGCTGGATGGAGGAGGCCGGGCTCAAGACGCGGGTGGACGCCGTGGGCAACCTCTTCGGCCGCAAGGAGGGAGGCGGGCGCGGCCTGCCCGCCGTGATGGCGGGCTCCCACCTGGACAGCCAAAACCCCGGGGGGCGCTTCGACGGCCCCGCGGGGGTGCTCGCCGCCCTCGAGGCCGTCCGCCGGATCGGCGAGGCGGGAGCGCCCCACGACCACCCCCTCGAGGTCGTCGCCTTCGTCGGGGAGGAGTCCGCCTGCGGGATGACGGTGTTCGGGAGCAGCGTCCTCGCCGGGGTCGTCGGGCCCGCCGAGATGCGCAAGGCCATCCACCCCCCGAGCGGGAAGCCGCTCTTCGACGCCGTCGCCGCCGCCGGGGGCCGGCCCGCGCGGGCGAGGTCGTGCGTCCTGCCCAGGGGCTCCCTCAAGGCCTTCGTCGAGCTGCACATCGAGCAGGGCCCCGTCCTCGACTCCCTCAAGGTCCCCATCGGGGTGGTGGACCGGGTGGTGGGCTACGTCCGGGGAAGGGTCTCCTTCGAGGGCACGACGGCGCACTCGGGCGGCCAGCCCATGCCCTACCGGAGGGACGCCGCCATGGCGGCGGCGGAGTTCATGGTGGAGATGGAGGCGGCCGTCCGGCGGGCGCCCGAGGGCCAGCGGCTCACCCTCACCTTCGGCGAGATGGCCGCCCATCCGGGCTGGGTCTCGATCGTCCCCGGCGGGGCGACGCTCTCCTTCGACCTGCGCGCCAAGCGCCTGGCCACGCTTAAGGCGACGCTCGGCCGGATGAAGAAGGGCCTCGATCGGATCCGCCGCTCGCGGGGGGTGCGGGGGCGGCTCAAGGAGGTGGCGGTCCTCCCTCCCTGCCCCACCTCCCGGGGCATCCGCAGCGCCCTCGCCCGCGGGGCCGAGGAGACGGGGAGCCGCTGGATCGCCCTGGCGAGCGGGGGGGTCCACGACGCCTGCCGCATGGCCGGGATCTGCCCGATGGGGATGGTCTTCATCCCCTCCGTGAAGGGCCTCTCCCACACCCCCGCGGAGTTCACCCGCTTCGGGGATCTCGTCCGCGGGGCGGAGGTCCTGGCCTCGGCCCTCCTCAGGCTCGCCGGCCGGAGGGCGAGGGCCTAGGCGGGAGGGCCAGGGGAGGCGGATGGCTCCGCCCGCGGGGGATCGCTGCCGGACGGCCGGGAGAAGGAGGACTCCTAGTGCCTTCGCTTGGAGCGCTTCCTGCTGTACATCTCTTCGTCCGCGTGGTCGATGAGGTTTTCGATGGAGATGGGTTTTTCAGGATCAAAGTGCGCCAGGCCGACGCTGAAGGAGAGCTTCTTCTCCGCCCGCATGCGCGCGTTGTGGCCTTGGAGGTTCTTCTCGAGGCGGTCGACGATCTGCCCGGAACCGCGCTCCTTGGCCTCGATGGCCAGGATCGCGAACTCATCGCCCCCGTAGCGGCTGAGGATGTCCGGCTGGCGGAAGGTCTTCCGCAGGACGTTCGCCACCTCGATCAGCGCCTGATCGCCCTCCAGGTGGCCCTGGGTGTCGTTGATCCACTTGAGGCCGTCGAGGTCCAGGAAGAGGAGCGTCATCTCCCGCTTCGTGCGCTGGGCGAGGCCCAACTGCCGCCGGGCGGAGTCGTAGAACCCCCTCCGGTTGAGCAGGCCCGTGAGGGGGTCGACGTCCGACAAGGCGCGCAACTGCTCCCGCGTCCGCACGTTCCGGGTGACGTCGCGCAGGCTGACGACGAAGAGCTTTTGGGCGCCCCAATCCACCTCCTCGGCCAACATCTCGGCCACCCCGAAATCGCTCCCCCGCCGCGGGACGGTCACCTCCTGCGGCCTCTGGGGGTCGACGGGAAACCCGAAGGGGCGGCCGACCATCTTCTTGGCGGATTGGCCCAGCAGGCGCTCGGCAGCCGGATTCATGAACCGGACGGTGCCCTTGTGGTCGACGGCCAGGATGGCGTCGGGGCAACGTGTGACGAGCGCCGCGAAAAGCTCCCCGCCGTTTGGGGGCGAACCGGCCGCCGGGCGGGCCCTCTTCGCCTTGCCCCCGGCGCGTCTGACTCCGCCGCGCTTCTTCGCCTTCGATGCACTCATCGCGCCCAAGACCCCGAACCGCTCCGGCGGCATGGCTCCAGAGGGCACACGGCCACCGGGAGGGGCGGAAGCATGCGGACACCCTCAACCCGGGTCAAATCCTCTCCCTCCTCCGCGCCCAGGCTACCATCGGTGGGCCTGCCAAAACACGCCTCCCGCCACCCAGCACACCTTGGAACCCGCAGAAATGGCAAAAATAAAATCCGGTATCCCTCTCATTTTCCACCAGCGAACTGCCCACGCCGCGATCCGGCAAATGAAATGCCGGAATTGTAGATATTGTGTGACCCATCTCTCCAAAACCCCAAATCCAGTGGTTTTTAAATTGTATCCGAAATTCTTTTGCCGGAAAACAGAAAAAAGTCATTGAATTTATTGCACTTATAGATTTCCTTGCAATTTGAGACAA
>CAYMWZ010000009.1:11700-19443 GCA_964394385.1 uncultured Nitrospinaceae bacterium
AGCGGGAAGCTCGGCGATGGTGGAGAGGACCTCCCGGGGCCCCTCGGCCCGAAGCCTCTCGGCGGAGTGGGTTCCGCTCGCCACGGCGAGGGTGAAGGCGCCCACCCCCCGGCCCTCCTGAACGTCCGCGGGCGTGTCCCCCAGCTTGAGCACCTGGGCGTAGTCGAAGCCGGGCGCGGGGCGGTGCCGGTCCGTCTGCGGGCCGAGCATCCCGCAGCGGATGAGCACATCGTTGATCATCTCAGGGCCCGGACGCCCTCCCCCGGCCCGCTCGCCCGAAGTCACGTAGTCGGCAAGGCCCGGCGCCAAAAGGCCCACCTCCCGGGCCATGGCTTCGGCGATCTCCTGGGGGAGGCCGCTCGCCAGGGCGACGAAGGCGCCGCGCTCCTTGAGCCAGCGGCAGGCCTCTGCCGCCCCCTCCATGGACCGCACCTCGCGGATCAGATCCAGGCAGCAGGAGCGGAAGACGCCCAGGAGCCGGTCGGTCTCCGCCTCGAGCGCCCCGCCGCCCCGGGAGCCCCGCTCGGCGAGCACGGAGCGGATGACCTGGCGCTTGTCCAGGCCGCGAAGATCGTTCAAGGCCTCCGCCCCGAGGGCGATTCCGGCCTCGCGGAAGGCGCGCCCGTAGGCCGCCAGGATGAAGGGACCGCCCCGGACCTCGTCGGCGACGGTGGTGCCCGCCATGTCCAGAACGGCCACCTTGATCTGCACGGCCCCGCCCTCCTCGCCTTGTCACACCGGCAAGCCCGGAGGTTAAATGGCCCTTCCCCCTCCGGAGGAGCCCCTCATGCCCGCGCCCTTTCTGACCACCGTCATCGGGAGCATGCCCAAGCCCGCCTGGCTCCAGGCCAAGACCGCGCTCGACGCCCCCGGGGCCGATCACCACGGCAGCGGGGCGGCCTGGGCTTTCGAGGAAGAGGTGCTCCGCGAGGCCCAGGACGACGCGACCCGCGTCGCCCTCCGCGACCAGGAGCGGGCCGGGGTGGACATCATCAGCGACGGCGAGCAGCGCCGGAAGTCCTACCTCACCTACGTCACCTCCCGACTCGAGGGGTTCGACTACCAAACCCTCGCCGAAAAGTGGATCCGGAACGGCCGACGCCTCGCCCGCGTGGGCCGCTGCGTGGGGCCGATCCGCCGCCGGGCGCCCGTCCTGGAGGAGGACCTCCGTTTCCTCCTTCGGGAGACCCGCTCCCCGGTCAAGGTCACCCTCCCGGGCCCCCTGACCGTGGCCGACTCCACCTTCGACGCCCACTACGGCGACGAGCGCGCCCTGGCCCTCGACCTCGCGGCCGCCCTCAACGAAGAGGCCCGCGCTCTCGACCGCCTCGGCCCCGCGGTCATCCAGTTCGACGAGCCGGCCTTCAGCCGCTACCCCGAGAAGGTGGCCGAGTGGGGAATCGAGGCCCTGGACCGCTGCGTCGAGGGGCTGCGCGCCAAGACCGCCGTCCACATTTGCTACAGCTACCCCATGCCGGGGGTGCCGCGCCCCATCATGGACAGCTACCCCACCCTCCTCAAGGAGCTGGAGCGCTCCAAGGTGGAGCAGCTCGCCCTGGAGTTCGAAGCCTCCGGCATCGACCCGGCGCTTTTGCGCCTGTGCCCCTCGAAGACGGTGATCTTCGGCTGCATCGACAACGGGAAGGAAGAAACCGAGACGCCCGAGCACATCGCCTCAAAACTCCTCGCCGCCGCCCGCCATCACTCCCCCGAGAAGCTCCAGGCCGCACCCGACTGCGGCCTCGTGCCCCTCAGCCGGGCGGCCGCGCGGAGCAAGCTGGCGGCCATGGTCGAGGGAGCCCGCCTGGCCCGGGAGCGGCTCTAGCGAGGCCCTCGAGCGCCCCGCTCAGGCGCCGCGGATCCCCGCGGCCGGCTCCGCCGGGGCCCACTCGGCGTCGCTCGCCCCGATGGCGCGCAGGTACTCCCTCGCACGCTCCTCCAGCTCTCGCGCCCGGCCCTCCTCGCCCAGGCGACCCAGAAAGCCCGCCAACGCCCGGCGGCCGCGCGCCAGCGCGGGGAGCTGCTCAAGCGCCTCCAGGCGCGCGAGGGCCCCCTCGTAGGCGGCGACGCGCTCCCCCAGCCCGGCCCCCGCCGCCACCTCGCAGCGGATGCGCGCCTCAAGCTCCTCGGCGAACGCCGCGATGACCGCCTCACCGGAGAGGGTGGCCGACTCCTGCGCCGTACGGCAGGCCCCGAGCGCTTCCTCCATCCGGCCGAGGAGGCGCAGCCCCTCGGCCCTGGCGAGGTAGCTAACGCCGAGCAGCAATTTTTGGCCAATCCGCGAACGCCCCTCGATGGCCTGGTCCACGAGGGCGAGGCCGGCCTCCGGCTCCCCGAGGAAGATCCTGGCCAGGCCCAAGTTGAGCGCCACGCCCGCGCGGGCGAATGGGAACTTGACCTTTTCCAGCTCTTCGAGCAACGCCGCCATCGAGGAGGCCGACGCGGCCCACTGCCGCCGGATCATGAAGAGGGAATTTTCGAAATAGCGGACGAGTCCCCCCGCGACCGGGGCCCGGAACTCCTCCACCGCTCTCCGGGCCCGCGCCAGCCACCTCTCCGCCTCCTCAACCTCCCCCCGGTGGGCGTGCGTGGAGGAGAGGATCGCCAAGGTTTCGACGATGACGTTTTGAAGCTCGGGATTCCCCAGCCCGTCTTCTCTGATGTGATTCCGGTAGATGGCGATCGCCTTATGGCTCTCCTCGATCGACTCCCGGGAGCGGCCCATGAAACGGTGGGCCGAGGCCAGGGCCGAGTAGGCCCTGAAGAGAGGCTCGAAGGCGGCCACGCGATGGGCCATCTGGATCGCCCGCAGGGCAGACCGGACGACGGCTGCGTGGTTGCCCTGCCGGAAGCGGAGGGTGCACATGTGGATGTGGGCCATGGCGACCTGCCCCCAGTCGCCCGCCCGCTCGGCCATCTCCCGCATCTCCTCGACGAGCGACTCGATCCGTCGCTCCCCGGCCCCGAGCGCCAGAAGGGCCAAGGCCAGATCCCCCCTGACGCGAATCCGCTCGGCGAGGTGCTTCTCGGACTCCTCCCCGAGCGACTCCAAGAAGATGAGGCCCTGCTCCAGGCGCGAGGCGGCCAAGGGGAGGGCGAGCAGGGCGTAGGCCCGGCGGCCCGCGCGGATGAGATAGTGGGCCGCCCGCTCGAGGGCGTCCGAGCGCTGAAAGTGAGAGGCCAAGCGGTCGAGATTCTGCTCGATGGCCGCCGGCCCCTGCGCCTCAATGGCGAGGCCGACGCGCTCGTGGATCTCCGCCTGCTGCGCGCGGAGCATCTCCTTGTAGGCCATCTCCTGAACCAGCCGGTTCACGAAGCGCCACTCCCCCCGGAGGCTGCCGTCCGCCGCGTATATCAGCTCCATGTCCTGGAGGTCGGCGAGCCGCTCCTCCAGATCAGGGAGGCCCCCGCAGACCCGATAGAGCAAATCGTAGTCAAAGCGCGGCCCGACGACCGACGCCGTCTGGAGGACCTCCCGCAAGCGCGCCGGCAGAGCGTCGAGGCGGGCGAGGATCACGTCCTGGACGGTCCGCGGAAGGACGATCTCCTCCTCGGGCGCCTTGAGGCGCCACTCGCCCCCCTCCTGGAGGAGGGCCCCCGAATCGCGCATCCCGCGGACCATCTCCTCGATAAAGAAGGGGTTCCCCTGGGCCCGCGAGTGCATCGCCTCGAGGAGCCCGGCCGAGATTTTCCCGCCGAGGATTTCGCCGATCATCTCCTCGCCGGCCGCCCGGGAGAGGGGGCGGAGCGTGATCTGGTGAAAATTGCTCCGAGAGGCCCAGGGATTCTCAAAGCCGAGGCGGTGGACGGGAACGAACAAGATCCGCGCGGCCGCAAGCCCGCCCGCCAGCATTTCCAAGAATTCCATCGAGGAGGGTTCAACGTCCCGCATGTTGTCCACGGCCAGGACGAAGGGGCGCTCTTGGCTCTCGCGGATGAACAACCGCCTGATCGACTCGAAGCCCGGCCGGGGGTCTCCCGCCGCTCTTCTCTCTCTTCCTCCCCCGGCCCGCATGAGGAGCCGCTCGATGGCGGCCGCCGCATCCTCCTCCGGCAGGAGCTGAGATGCGCGCGCCGAAACAATCTCCCGCCAAAGGGCGTCCTCCTCCGCTCCCTCCACCGGGCAATAGAGCCCCACCACCCGGGCGTAGGCCTTGAGAATCCTCCGGAGAAGGGAGAGGGGGGCGTAGCGGTCGTAGTGGGTGGCGCTCGCGAAGATGAAAAGCGGCGCCTCGGTTTCGGCCCTCTTCAGCGCCTCTTTCAGCTCATAGACCATGCGGCTCTTTCCGATGCCCGCCTCGCCCGCCAGGGCGACGATCTGCCCAGGGCCCTGCGCCACCTCGGCGTAAATGCCCAAGAGGGATTCGAGAGCGTCCTCGCGCTCCCTCAGCCGGACGAGACCCCGCAGGGCGGCGGCCTCGATCCGAGTGCTCACCTTCCCGCGGCCAAGGACGCGGTACACCCGCAGGGTTTTTGACTTTCCCTTGAAGTCGCGCTCCCCCAAATCCTCGAAGCGGAACCAATCGCGCGTGAGCAGGAAGAGGCCTTCGCTGACGAGGATCTCGCCGGGATCGGCCGCCGACTGAAGGCGGGCGGCCACGTTCGTGGTGTCTCCCATGGCGGTGTAGTCCATCCTGAGGTCGTCGCCAATCGCACCCACCACCACCTCGCCCGCGTTCAGGCCCATCCGGACGCGGAAGCCAATCCCGCGCTCGGCCTCAAGCCGCGCCGCGTAGTCCCTCATGCGCTGCTGAATTGCGAGGGCGGCCCGGATGCTGTCTCGCGGGGCGCTCTCCACGGCCCTCGGGGCGCCGAAGAGGGCCATGATCCCATCGCCGGTGTACTGGTTGACGGTCCCCCCGAACCGGTGGACCTCGTTGGTGAGGATATCGAAGCAGCCGTTCATCACCTCGTGGAGTTCCTCGGGGTCGATCCTCTCGGAGAGGCTGGTGTAGCCGCTCACGTCGGCGAAAAGGACGATGACCTCCTTGCGCTCTCCGCGAACGCCGCCGCGCTCGCTGAAAAGGGAGCGGAGGTGGGGCGGCGTATAGCCCCCGGCCCCCGCCGGAGGAGCCTCCCCCGCCCCGGCCCGCACACCCCTGTCGGAGGAGAGGCGGCGGGGGGCGTCCTCCGCGAGAGGGGCGCCGCACCGGTCGCAAAAGGCCGCGTCCGGCAGGTTCGCCTCGCCGCAGGCGGGGCACGACCTCCCCATCGGCTCGCCGCAGTGGCGGCAGAAGAGGGCGCCCCGGCGGTTCTCGCGGTCACAGCGGGCGCAGTTCGGCATTCCCTTCTCCCCGGGATGAGCGCGCGAAGCTTCCTCCCGCATTTTAGCAGATGGGGAAAGCCCCGGCGGCGCGCGCACGCCGCGCTGCCCGCCCGTACCCAGCGGCGGGCGAGCCGCGCCTACTTCGCGTCTTGGGAGAGAATCTTGTTCGCCAGGAGGAGGAAATCGAACACGGCCGAGGCCTTGGGGTCGGTCTCATTGAATTGAAGCTCGAGGGAGCTTTCCCCTTCGACGACTGGGGCCTCGGGGTCGATGGTGGCCTTCAGGTCCTTGACGGAGATCCCGTTCGGGAGCTCAAAGGTGAGGAACGCGCAGGCGACGGCCTTCAGATCGATCTCTTTCTCTTTCGGGAAAGCGACCGTGCAACCGGAGTTGGTCAGGTCCCGGATGATGCCGGTCAGGCTTCCCCCCCCCGGCGGGGGAGCGGCCGAGTCGCGGTTCGACAAGACCACACTGACGGAAACATCGAGGGCCACCCGAAGCCCTTTGCGCGCCGAAATTTCTTGAATCTCATTTGGATATCCAAGAAACAAATAATTAAACGGCTGGGTCATCACGTGCACGACATGGGATTTGAAGGCATACGTCCGGCCGTCCACCATCCCTCGGCAGACAACGGCGGCGTCCTTCGGCAACAGGGCCAGCTCGCCCTGCACTACGGGGTGCTCGATGACCACAAATTCCCCCTCGCTCCAACCGATGATGCGGGAGCTCAGCTTCCGCTTGTCCAGGTAGCCGATGAGCTGTATGGAGGAGCCGACTGGCAGCAAGGGGCAACCCTCTTCCCTTAAGAAATCCAAGGGTTTCCAGACCACATTTATTTTATTATATCTGGCGAAAAAAGACAGATACAACTCTCCTCCCTGGCGCATCCCCCTCCCCTGGGGGGCTTGCCCTGGAGGTCCCGGGGTCAAAATCCTCGGCCGCCCGACCCCCAGGCTCCCCGCAACTGTCTCGATATATGGGATTTTTCGCGAATTTCGCTGCGGGATGAAACATTTTTCCCGAATCCTTGTTATGAATGTTAAGGGAGTTTTTACACAGGCAAAAAGCCCTGGATGCTCTTGAATTTTCGGCTCCTTGCGGGCCTTGACACAAATGAGACGCCTCCCTATCATTTGGCATCACCATCTTTTTTAGAACATGTTTCCAGGAGGGATTTTTCGCCCGTATCCGTGGATGCGCCAGGGCACGAGGGGAAAATTGGACCTTCGGGAGGATAAGCGGCCGGAAGGGCCCATTTGTTTCCGGCCGAGAGAAGCCGTCTCCACGCACGCATAGGAGGAAGCCATTCATGAGCCAAATGAATCGTCGGAAATTCCTCAAAGGGGTGGGGCTCGTCGGCGGTGTCATCGCCGCCCAGTCCGCGCCTCCGTTCCTGAGGGAGGGCCTGGGCGCCCGGCCGATCAAATGGGGCATGATCACCCCCACGACGGGGCCCTACGCGACCGAGGCCTTCGACCAGCTCGAGGGGGTGCGGATCGCCATCGAGGACGTCAACAAGGCCGGCGGGGTCGATGGGCGTGAGATCCAGCTCTTCTTCCGGGACGATCAGTTCAAGTGGGACCAGACCACGACCCACGCCCTGGACCTTCTGGACAACCACCGGGTGGACTTCATCTCCGGCTCCATGGTGGGGCCCGAGGAGGTCCGGCTGAACGAGATCTCCAGGAAGAGGAAGATCATCTACGCCAACTACCCGCAGCACATCCTCTCGACCCCCGGCAACGCCAAGACGATGTCCCCCCTCTTTTTCACGGCGAACACCACCCCCTTCCAGCTCGCGGGGAGCGCCGCCACCTACATCGCGAAGAACAACCTGGGCAAGAAGATCTACATCCTCGCGGACGACTACATCTGGCCGAAGATGTTCATGCCCGCATGGGAGTCCCTCTCCAAGAAGTATGGTTTCGACTGGACCCTCGACGGCTCGGTCTCTTGGGTTCCCTTCCCGACCTCGATGGACTACTCGGCCAACTTCCCCAAGATCCTCAAGGCGAAGCCCGACATCCTCTACGTGATCAACTGGGGCGGGCGCCAGGTCGCCTCGGTGAAGCAGGCCATCGAGGCGGGCCTCCACAAGGAGGTGAAGATCGTCATCGCGAACACCGAGGTCACGATGCCCGAGGCCGCCGGCAAGGGCACCTACGAGGGCTTCTTCGCCGGGGCCATGTGGCACTGGACCCTCTCTGACCGCTACGCCGGCGCCAAGCAACTCAACGACAAATTCCTCAAGCGCCGCAACCGCCCCTCCTCGGGCTACGGCGCGCTGGCGCACGACCTCACGCGCCTCATCCTGGACACGGCCAAGGAGACCAAGCTCTACCAGCAGAAGGACCACTTCAAGCTGGCCAAGGCCCTCGAGGGCCGCAAGTTCCAGTACAGCAAGGGCGAGAGCTGGGTCCGCCCCTGCGATCACGTCTGCGTCTCCCAGGTTTTCTTCCTGCAAGGCGTGTCGA
>CAYMWZ010000009.1:19453-24829 GCA_964394385.1 uncultured Nitrospinaceae bacterium
AGGCGATTTCGACCACCTGAAAATCGTGGGCGAGGTGAGCGGCGAGGAGAACACCCTCTCCTGTGGGGCAAAGGGCCTCAAGGGAGCGGCCTCGGACCGCGTCTAAGTCCCGCCAAGAAAGTCCGAACGCGGAAGGGACCAGGGCGGCGGGCGGAACCGCCGCCCTGGTTCTTTCTTGCGCCCACCCGGGGAGGCGTGGAAGTGCCTGAGGGCGGCATCCTTCTTGAGGAGTTCATCCAGCATCTCTTCCTGGGCCTGGTCCAGGGGGCCATCTATGTCCTTCTCGCCCTGGGGCTCTCCATCATTTTCGGACTGATGGGGATCATCAACTTCGGCCACGGCGTCTTCTACATGCTCGGGGCCTACGTAGGCTACACCGTCATCAACATCGGGCTCATTCCCGTCGTGGGGGTGAACGCCGCCTTCGTCATCGCCCTGGCTTCCGTCCCCCTGGTCATGTTCGGCATCGGGCTTGCCTTCGAGAAATACGTGATGAGCCGGATCTACGAGACGCCGAACGCCCGTTTCTCGGGCGTGCTCATCACCTTCGGGCTCTCCATCTTCCTGCCGGACTTCATCCGCATGCTCTACGGCAGACCGGGCAAGCCCTTGAACATCCCGCCCATGCTCCAGGTTTCGCTCCTCGAGATTGGCACCCTCAACATCTCCTCCTACCGGACGTTCATCATCGCCGTCGCGGCGGTTCTGGTGGTTCTCCTCTGGTTCCTGCTCTTCAAAACGAATCTGGGGATGGTCATCCGCGCGGGAACCAGCAACAACACGATGGTTCAGGTCCTGGGGATCAACGTCTCCAGGGTGTGGACCCAGACCTTTGGCCTCGGCATCGCCCTGGCGGGCTTCTCGGGGGTCATGATCTCCCCCCTCTTCGCGGTCGAGCCCACGATGGGGGATTCCATCCTGATTCAGACCTTCATCGTGGTCGTCGTGGGGGGGATGGGCAGCTTCGTCGGGCCCGTGATCGGAGGCCTCATCATCGGCCAGCTCTGGGCCCTCACCCCCTTGGTCGGGCGCACCGAGTTCGTTGTCCAGCACCTCACGGGGACCCTGATCGGCCCCTCCTTCTGGGAGAAAGCCTCCGATATCTTGCTCTTCGTCGTGATGGCGCTTATCCTTCTCCTCCGGCCGCGGGGGCTCTTCGGCCAAGAAGGCGCGTTCGACTAATTCACGGGAGAGGCCGACGGCGTGGCGAACGAGACATCACACTCCCGGTTCGCGCGGGGGAACTTCTGGACCTGGCTTTTCGAGTTCTTCGACCATTACGGCATCCTCATCCTCGGCGCCTTCCTCCTCGTCTACCCGTTCCTGCTGCAGTGGCTCAACGCTCTCATCTTCCTGGCCGAAGACCACGACATGATGAACCTCGCCTACTTCCTGAGCCGCCTGCGCGCCTTCATCCCCAGCACCCCCCTCATGATTCAGATCATCATCTACGCCTTCTTCGGCATCGCCTTCAACGTCATCATGGGCTACACGGGGATGCTCTCTCTCGGCCACGCGGCCTTCTTCGGGGTGGGGGGCTACACCGTGGGCCTGATGCACCACTGGTTCAGGCCGGGAAGCCAGGTCCCCTCGTGGATCACCAACGCCTTCACCGCCTATCCGCTCGAGATCTCGCTCATCAGCTCCGTGGTCGTCTCGGCGCTGGTCGCCTGGACCGTCGGCATACTGGCCAGCCAGAAGCGGGGGGTGTACTTCGCCATGCTGACGCTGGCGCTCAGCCAGGTCTTCTACTACGCCGCCCAGACCTTCGACGACATCACCGGGGGCACCGACGGCCGGGGCGGCTTGCAGAACATGCGGCTCGGCACCCTCGACCTCCGGGTGGGCATCATGGACGCCGAGGTGACCTACTATTTCATCTTCATCATCGTCGCCATATCCACCGCCATCATCTGGCAGATCCTCCGCTCCCCCTTCGGCCACGTCCTGCAGGCCATCCGCGAGAACGAGAGGCGCGCGCGAAACTGCGGCTACGACACCAACAAGGTGCGGCTTCTGGCCTTCACCGTCAGCGGCGTGTTCTCCGGCCTGGCGGGGGCGCTCGCCATCATCTACGGGGAGTCGGTCCCCATCGAGAACATCCACTTCGTCACCTCGGGCCAGGTGGTCATCATCTCTCTCTTCGGAGGAACGGGGGTCTTCCTCGGCCCGGCGGCGGGTTCGTTCATCTACTGGTACCTGCGCCAGCTCATGAGCACCGAGTTCGTGAAATATCTCGCCATCTTCCAGTACTGGGAGATGTGGGTGGGGGGCATCTTCATCCTCATCGTGCTCTTCCTGCCCCAGGGAATCCTGGGGACCATCCGAAGCTGGACCGTGGACTACCGGACCAAGCGTCTCCTGCGCGCCCTCGGCCAGAGGCAGGGGGAGGAGGTGGCGTCTCAGGCGCTGGGGCGGGAGGTCGGCGATGCCCGTCCTTGAGACGCACAAGCTCAGCAAGCACTTCGACGGCCTCATCGCCGTCAACGGAGTGGATTATTCGGTCGAGGCGGGGGAGCTGCGCTCCATCATCGGGCCCAACGGCGCGGGGAAGACCACCTTCTTCAACATGATCGCGGGCGACCTCGAGGCCACCGCAGGCCAGGTCATCTTCAAGGGAGAGGACATCACCTCGCTTTCCAACTTCGAGCGCTCCCACAAGGGCCTGAGCCGGACCTACCAGATCACGAACATCTTTCCCAAGATCAGCGTGCTCGAAAACGTGCGCATCGCGGCCCAGTCCCGCAAGACCACCTTCAACATATGGAGCGGGATCCAGAACCACAAGGAGCTCATCGAAAAAGCCGAGAGCATCATCGAGCGCATCCGCCTGGCCGACAAGCGCCACGACCTGGCCGGAACCCTCGCGCACGGCGAGCAGCGCTACCTGGAGATCGGCATCGCTCTCGCCACCGATCCCGAGATGCTCCTGCTGGACGAGCCCACCGCGGGAATGAGCCCGGAGGAGTCCCGGCAGACGGCGGAATTCATCCGCGGCCTCGCCAACCCGCTCACCATCATCCTCGTCGAGCACGACATGGAGATCGTCATGGGGATCTCGGACAAGATCACCGTCCTCCACAACGGGGAGTTCCTCGCGGAGGGGAGCGTCGCCGAGATCCGCGCGAACGAGGAAGTCCGGCGCGTCTACCTGAGGGATTGATGCTCCAGGTCGAAAAGGTCAACACCTTCTACGGCCTCAGCCACGTCCTGCACGAGGTCTCCCTCCAGGTCGGCGATGGCGAGGCGGTCTCCTTTCTCGGCCGCAACGGGGCCGGCAAGACCACAACCCTCAAGACCATCATGGGCCTCCTCAAGCCCCGCGGGGGAAAGATCCTGCTGGACGGGGAAGACCTCACCCCCCTGCCCACCCACGCCATTGCCCAGAAAGGGGTCAGCTTCATTCCGGAAGACAGGCAGGTCTTCCCTAACCTGACGGTGTACGAGAACCTCAAGATCAGCCGCCTGCCGATCGACGGGGCCAAGCGCCTGGACGAGTTCCTCGACTGGATCTTCTCCCTCTTCCCCCGCCTCAAGGAACGCGTCAGCAACAAGGGCAGCCAGCTCAGCGGAGGGGAGCAGCAGATGCTCACCATCGCGCGCGGGCTGGGTTCCGAGCCCAAGGTCATGCTCGTGGACGAGCCCACCGAAGGGCTTATGCCCGCCTACGTGGAGACCATACGGAACGTCCTGGTTGAGATCCAAAAGAAGGGAATCGCCATCCTCCTCGTCGAGCAGCGGTTCCGGATGGCTCTCTCCATCACCCACCGCGCCTACCTGGTCGAGAAGGGCCAGATCCGCTGGGAGGGCTCCTCGGCCGACCTCCTCAAGGACGAGGAGACGCGGGTGCGCTACCTGGGGGTGTGACCCCCCGGAGGAGACCCTCTCTCCTCCCCCCTTCCGCCCCTCCGCTCGTCCACCAGCCGCCGCGCCTTGACGGACTTCATCGGGTCGTGGATCTCGCCCGGCGCCGCGAACTCCACCCGGGGCCGCACCATGACCGCCCGCTGCACGCGCGCCGGCACCTCCGCCTCCAGCCGCGCGCGCTCCCCCTCGGGGGCCTCGAGGCGGACCACCATCTCGTCCATCGAGTCAGGATCCGCCGGGTCCTCCTTTCGGACGCGGAGCTCGAACTCCCGGATGGCGCGGTCAGCCATGAGGAGATCGAAGACGACGGCCGGATTGATGAGCATCCCCCGGACCTTGACCAGCTCCCCCGTCCGGCGGGGCGGGCGGACGATGCGCTCTCCCAGGCGGCCGCAGCGGGGGCAGGGCTCGGTCTTGAGCGCGATGAGATCCCCGATCAGGTAGCGCAAAAAGACCGTCCCCCGGCGGTGGAGGTGGGTGAGGGCGACCATGCCCTCCTCGCCCTCGGGCACCCGCCGGCCGCTCTCGGGATCCACCACCTCGAGATAGTAGAGCTCGGGCACCACGTTGTGGGGCGCCGCCTCGTTCGCGCATTGGACGAAGCCGCCCTGCATCTCGGTGGCCGCGTAGCGGACCCGCACCTGGGGAGCCTCGGCGCCGAAGTGGCGCAAGTGATCCAGGTACTCCTCACGCAGGCTCTCGCTCACCGCCTCCCCCGTGGTCAGCACCATCCGCGCCCGCGGAAGCCCTACCCCCCGCTCCCGCGCACGCCTGAGGAAGCGCCGCACGAAGCTCGGCACCCCCCAGATCACCGTGGGGCCAGCCCTCGCGACCACGTCCACGGCCTCATCCAGGCCCCGGCGGACCGGGTAGTCGGGGTGGGGGCTCCCCGTGAGCGCGCTCACCACCGGAAGCCCCATGATCTCCGCCGAGCGCACGCAGCAGAGGAATCCCCCGAGCGGCATGGGGGAGAGGGGGTAGAGGTTGGCGATCACGTCGCCCGGCCGGAGCCCCTCGGCCTCGTTGCACACCCGGGCCTGGAGCATGATGTGGTACTGGTCGTGGGTCGTGTTGTAGAAGGGCGAGGGCCGGCCGCCGGTCGTCCCCGTGGTGTAGGCGACATTCCACAGGGTGCGCTCCTCGAAGGAAAGCCCGGGGAGCGCCGCCGCCTCCAGCACGAAATCCTCCGGCGCCCTCATGTAGTCGGCCTTGTGGGTGAGGGGGAGCTTTTCCAGATCCCCGAGCGTCCGCACGTCGCCTGGAGCGACGCCCGCCTCGGCGAGGCGCCCGCGGTAGAAAGGATGGCCCCGGGCGCAGAGGGCGAGCGTCCCGCGAAGCCGCTCCTCCCGGATCTCGCGAAGCCGCTCGGCGGCGTCCAAGGGCGTCTCCCCGCTAAAAGATCCCCGCCTTCCTCTGGAGGTCGCGGACGTAGCCGACGATCGAGGTGACCTCCCCGGGAGTCACGCCCGGAACGGGGGGCATGTCCCCGAACTTCCAGTGGTGCTCCTT
>CAYMWZ010000010.1:0-23823 GCA_964394385.1 uncultured Nitrospinaceae bacterium
AGGTGGACTACGAGGAGCTCCCCGCCGTCTTCGACCCCCGCGAGGCGATGAAGGAGGGCGCGCCGGTCATCCACGAGGACCGCCCGAACAACATCGCCTTCACCAAGCACATGGAGTTCGGCGAGGTAGAGAAGGCCTTCCAGACGGCCCACCACGTGAGCGAGATTTCCACCGCCTCCCCCCGCCAAGCCCACTGCGCCTTCGAGACCCACGTCTCGATCGCCGAGTGGTCGCCGAACGGGAGCGTGACCGTCTACAACTCGTCCCAGTGCCCGAGCCTGAGCCATCAGTACTTCGCCAAGGTGCTGAAGATTCCCGAGGCCAACATCCGCGTCGTCACGAACTACGTCGGCGGCGGCTTCGGCGGAAAGGCCACGAGCAAGTTCAACATCGACTTCCTCTCGATCATCGCGGCGAAGAAGCTGGGCCGCCCCGTCAAGTTCTACTACACGCGGGAGGAGGAGTTCCTCCTCGCCACCTTCCGCACGAACCAGTTTCACACCATCCGCATTGCCACCGACAAGGCGGGCCTTCTCCTCGCGCGCGAGGTGCGGATGGTGGTGGACAACGGCGCCTATTCGGACTACGGCCCCGTCGTCGGCGCCATCACCGCCCACATGGGGGGCAGCCTCTACAACTTCGAGGCATACCGCCACCACGCGGACGTCGTCTACACGAACTGCCCCTTCGGCGGGGCCATGCGCGGGGTGGGCAACGGGGGCTACACCTTCGGCACCGAGGTCGCGATGGACAACCACGCCCGCGAGATCGGGATGGACCCGGCCGAGTTCCGCGTTAAGAACTTCGTGAAGAAGGGGGACACCACCATCATCGGGGCGAGGATCAACAGCTGCGGCGTCCGCGAGTGCGTCGAGGAGGCGGTCAAGCGGGTGGCCTGGAAGGAGAAGCGCCCCTCCTCGGACGGCAAGAAGCGGGGCCTGGGCCTCGCCGCCGCCGTCCACTTCACGGGCGCCCGGTTCATGGGCCCCGAGACGGCCGGCGCCTTCATCAAGATGAACAAGGACGGCACGGTCGAGGTCCTCTCGGGCACCATCGAGATGGGCAACGGCTCGAACACCACCCTTTCCCAGATCTGCGCCGAGGTGTTGGGGATCCGGGTGGAGGACGTCCGGATCGTCAACGGCGACACCGCCGTGAACCCCTACGGCTGGGGCGTGCGCGGCAGCCGCACCACCACCATCGACGGGCAGGCCACCCGCCTCGCCTCCCTCAAGGCGCGCGAGATGCTCTTCAAGGGCGCGGCGCAGATCCTCGAGTGCGACCCGGCGGACCTGGACGCCCGCGACGGCAAGATCTTCGTCAAGAGCTCCCCCGACCGGCAGACCACCCACCACGACGCCTACATGAAGATCTACGACAAACAGGGGAGCGAGGCCGTCTACACCGCATCCTCCTACGACTCCCCCAGCGAGATGCCCGACCCCGTGACCGGCTACGGCAACTGGTCCGCCGCCTACGCCTTCGGCGCCAAGATGGCCGAGGTGGAGGTGGACACTGAGACGGGCGCCGTGGATGTCCTGCGCATCATCAGCACCAACGACGCGGGCGTGGTCGTCAATCCGGCGGGCGCCCAAGGGCAGCTCGAAGGGGGGGCCCTCATGGGAGTGGGCTACGCCCTGATGGAGGACTTCCAGGTGGAGAACGGCCAGCCGGTCAACCCCAACTGGCTCGACTACAAGCTTCCCACCACCCAGGACATGCCCGAGCTGGAGACCGTCCTCATCGAGACGGAGAATCCGAGCGGCCCCTACGGCGCCAAGGGGCTGGGCGAGATGGCCCAGCTCGGGACCTCGGCCGCCATCGCCAATGCCGTCTATGACGCCGTGGGGGTGCGCATCACGAACCTGCCCATCACCCCGGAGAAGGTTCTCAAGGGCCTTAGCGAGAAGGCGGCGAAGAAGGCTTGAGCCCGCGCCGCTGGCGGCGGCAGGGCGGGGCGGGTCTGCGGGAGGGAGCCCATTGGCGTTTCGACATGTTCCGGTGACGAGCGTCGCCGACGCGCTGGCCGCCATGAAGCAGTACGGCGAGGAGGGCAAGATCTTCGCCGGCGGGGTGGCGCTCTCCATCCTGATGAAGTCGAAGATCTACCAGCCCGAAGCCCTGATCGATATCGGCGGCGTCAAGGAGCTGGAGGCCATCGAGGGCACAAGGAGCGGCGGGCTCCGCATCGGGGCGAAGGCTGTCCACCGGGCCATTGAGACCTCTCCCCTCGTGCGGGACCGCTTCCCCCTGCTGGCGGAGGTGTTCCACAACGTGGCGACCATCCGCATCCGCAACGCCGGGACCATCGGCGGCAACATCTGCTTCGCCGAGCCGGCCTCGGATCCCCCCGCCGCCCTCCTCGTCCTCGGGGCGCGCATGAAGGCGAGGAAGACGGACGGCAGCGAGCGGGTCATCCCCGCTTCTGGGTTCTGGACCGGCTACTACGAGTGCTCTCTTGCGCCCGACGAGCTGCTCACCGAGATCGAGATCGACCCCCTGCCGCCGGGCTTCCGGACGGCCTACACCCGCTTCACGACGCGCTCGAAGGAGGACAAGCCCTGCATCTCGATCTCGGTGGCGGTGGCCACCGAGTCGGACGGAAAGACCTGCAAGGAGGCGCGGATCGGGCTTGGAGGGGTGGAGGCGATCTTCCGGAGGCTCACGGCGGCCGAAGAGGGCCTGGCCGGGAAGGAGCTCACCCGCAGCGCCATCGACAAGGTGCTGGCGGGGGCGCTTGAGGATCTCGATCCCCTCACCGACATCCGCGCGAGCGACTCCTACCGCCGCCAGGTGACGCCCGTGTTCGTGCGGCGCACCATCGAGAAGGCCGTCTCGGCGTCCTGACCCTTCTCCGCGCGGAGGCCGGTCCTCTCAGGGCGCGGCGCACGCCCCTCCCTTCGAAGCCAGATGCTCCCGCTCGAGGTCGGCAAGCGCCTGGGAGAGCCGGCGCGCGGCCTCCTCCCGCCCCGCCCGGCCCCGCTCCGGGCCGGGGCGGATCGCGGAGCCCACCCGGATGGCGAGCCAGGGGGTGTCGGAGAGCGCCTCGGGCCAGCTGAACAGGGTGTTTGAGCCTGCCACAAAGACTGGGAGGATGGGGGCGGCGCTCAGGCGGGCCAGGGTGCCGACGCCCTCCTTGAGTTCCGAATTCATCGCGTCCACGATCCCTCCCTCGGGGAAGAGGGCCACGGCCCCTCCCTTCCTGAGAAGGCCGAGGGCTCTCCGGAAGGTGCTGCCGCGCGCGACCTCCCGGTCGACGGGAAAGGTCCCGAAGGCGGTGATGATGGGACCCAGGAGGCGGCCTTCGAAAAGCTCCCTCTTGCCCATGAAGTAGAGGGTCCGGGGGAGGAAGGCGCTGAGGATGACCGGGTCGAGGTAGCTCCTGTGGGTGGCGGCGACGATGAGGGGGCCCTCGCGGGGGACCCTTTCGAGCCCCCGCACATCCATGCCCCCGTAGGCGAGCCAGAAGAGGCCCCGGAAGATCGCCTTCAGCCAGGCCGGCTGTCTGCCCGGCGGGAGCCTTCCGCTGTCCATTCCCCAGGTTCCTCCCCGCCGTCAGGGACTCCCTCTCCCTGACGCCGATTCACAAGGCGCTCTTCTTGACTTCCCGTTCCTTTTCCGCCGCCAGGGCGCTCGCCGCGAGAGATCCCCGGCTCTCCCTGAGGGCCCTGCCAAAGGCCGCCACCACGTCTTCCGCCGTGATGATCCCCAGCAGGCGGCTGGGATCCTCCCGGCTCACGACCGGGAGCCGTGAGATGCGGCGGGAGCCCAGCTTGGCCATGACCGAATCGAGCGACTGGTCCGGATGGGCGTGGAGGATGTACTTCTTCGTGGCGATGGAGATGATCGGGTTCTCCTCCTTGCCCGCGGCCTGGGCCTGGCTGAAGTCGTACTGGCTCACCATGCCGGCGAGCCGCCCTCCGCCGTCCACGACCGGAAAGCCCGTGTAGGGCAAATCCTTGGTCCGCTCGATGGCCTCGCGGACGGGCATGTCGCCGGAGAGGGTCATCACGTCGCGCACCATGGCGTCCGAGACGTGGATCTCGTGGAGGAGGTGCTCGGTCTCGTGGTCCGGCAGGGCGACGCCGTCCTGGGACGAGAGGGCGCTGTAGATTGGCATCGGGTGCCAGATTTTCGAGAGGCCGAAGGCCACGGTGTTCGCCACCATGAGGGCGAGGATGATGTTGTAGTCCTGGGTGAGCTCGAAGATGATGAGCACAGACGTCATCGGGGCGCGGATGACCGCCGCGAAGGCGGCGCCCATTCCCACGAGGGCGTAGCCCCCGGGGTGGGAGATGAAACCGGGGAACAGGACCTCCGCCACGCTGGCCACGAGGCCGCCCGCCATGGCTCCCAGGAAGAGGACGGGGGCGAAGATCCCGCCCGAGGAGCCCGTCCCGTAGGAGACGATGGTCGCCACCAGCTTCAAGAGGAGAAGCGCGGCGAGGAACGCCAATCCGTAATGGTGCGCGAGGGCATTGCTCACCGCGGGATAGCCGACGGCGAGGATCTCGGGGAACCCGATGCCGAGGATCCCCACGAAGAGGCCCCCGAGCGCCGTCGCCAGGATGGATGCGAGGCCCGAGAGCTTCAGCCAGCGTCCCCGGGTGAGGAGGAGGCCCCGCATGAAGGCCACCCCGACGGCCGCGCACACCATCCCCACGAGGGCATAGTGGAGGAGCTCCGCGGGGCTCCCGAGCGCGTAAGGGGGGACGAGGAAGACCGGCCGGTCCCCGAGGATGGCCCTCTCGACCACTGCGGCCGAGACCGACGCCAGGACGATCGAGCCGAGGACCCTAGCGTTGAGGTCCCCCACGAGCTCCTCGAGGGTGAAGGTGACGGCGGCGATGGGGGTGTTGAAGGCCGCCGCCAGGCCCGCCGCCGCACCCACGGGGACGAGGGACTGGATGCGCTCCCGCTTCAGGGAGAAGGTCCGGCCGATCGAGCTCGCGAGCCCGGCGCAGATCTGGACGGTGGGGCCTTCCCGGCCGAGGCTTGAGCCCGAACCGATGTTGAGGGCGCCGATGAGGAACTTGCCGAGCCAGACGCGCATGGGGATGCGGCCGTTGTGGGCGACGTAGGCAATTTTCGTCTGCGGGATGCCGCTCCCCCGGGCCTCGGGCACGAGGTACTTCAGGAAGAGGGCCGAGAGGAGGGCGCCCCCGGCGGGAATCAGGGGGATGAGGTACCAGGGGCGGGCGATGTTGGTCAGTTCGTAGTCGCCGAAGAGCAGCAGTTGAACCCAGCCGATGGCCATGTGAAAGGTCACGGCGGCCAGTCCTGCCATGGCGCCCACGACGATGGTGATGAAGTAAAAAATCCCGTCCCCGCCAAAGCCGAAGTGGAGCAACCATCCGAGGAGGCGGATGCGGAATTGCTTCCAGTTCATGCGTCACCTGTGGAGGAAAAATGAGTTGGCGTGATCATCCTTCTCTTCTGGTTGCTCGGCCTTGCGCGTTCTCGGTCGGCGGGATACGCCTAGCCTTTCTCGCTTTGATAGGGAGGAGCGGGGGGGTGTCTCGAAGGCTCCAGGCCTTCCCTGTGAAGCCGTCTGTCGTACCACTTCTTTTGAATTCCGTTCGTCTTCGGGTTCATCTCGGCCATGTCGCAAAAGATCTCGATGCGGTGGCCGTCGGGGTCGCAAAAGTAAAATGAGCGGTTCTCGCCCCAGGTGCCGTCGCCCTCCGGGTGGGTGGGGCTGTGGACGAGCGGCCCGCGGACGATTTCGATGCCATTCTCGCGGATCCAGGCCTCCCAGGCCTTAAACTCGGCCCGGTCGCGGACGCGCAGGGCGAAGTGGTGAATGCCCAGGTCCTTGACCCGCCCCTGATCCTCCTTGGGGAGTTTCGCCAGATCGGGGTCTTTACCCGGGTGGAAAACGAGGTTGAGGTCGTGGTGGAGCGCTGTGCATCGGAGGAAGCACAAGCCCACCGGCAGGTCAGGGTGCTCGTCCGGGTCGCGCCGCTCCGTGAGGGTGAAACCCAGGACCTCGGTGTAGAATCGAAGCGACTCGGCGATGTCGGACACCTTGATGGCCACGTGCTGAATGCCTTCAAAGGGGCGGGGCGGTCTGGGCATCCTGGCTCAACCCTCCGGGGTGTCCGGCCGGCCAGGCGGGCCGGCCGCTTGAGAACGATATTAACGCAACTCCGCAGGAGGAGAAACAGGCGATGGGCCTTTTGGAACGGAGGAGGGCGATCGTGACGGGTGCTTCCCGGGGCATCGGCCGGGCCGTGGCGCGGCGGCTGGCGCGCGAGGGGGCCACCGTCTTCCTGGCCGCTGACGGGACGGAGGCCGAGCTCCGGGAGGCGGCCGAGGAGTGCAGGCGGGAGGGTGCCGAGGCGGAGCCAGGGGTGTTCGACCTCTCCCGTCCGGAGGCCCCCGGGGCCATGGTGGAGGCGGCGCTGGCGCGTTTCGGCGGGGTGGAGATTTTGGTCAACAACGCGGGCGTCCGGGCCCCGCGGCGCTTTGGGGAGTTCACCGGGGAGGAGTTCGACCACCTCGTGGCCGTGAACCTGAGGGCGCCCTTCCTCGCCAGCCAGGCGGTCCTCCCGGCGATGCGGGCGGCGGGCGGGGGGCGGATCATCCACATCGCCAGCCAGCTCGGGGTGGCCGCCGCCCGCGGGACGGCCCTCTACAGCCTGACGAAGGCCGCCCTCATCCAGCTCGCCCGCTCGATGGCGCTTGAGCTCGCCCCCGAGGGAATCGCGGTCAACGCCGTGAGTCCTGGGCCCACGGGGACGGAGTATTTCCTCGACCGGATGGCCCGAAATCCCGAAGAGCGCGCCCAGCGGCTCTCCTACATCCCGGCGGGCAGGTTTGGGGAGCCGGAGGAGATCGCCTCGGCCGTCGTCTTTCTGGCCTCGGACGAGGCCGCCTTCATCCAGGGGCACAACCTCCTCGTGGACGGGGGATACGTGATCCACTGAGGGGGGCGCGCGGCGGCGTCTTTACCCGCCGCTGGGCGTGGTCTAGAGTGGTCCGCGTCCCTGGAGGGTGAATTTTCGGAGGAGAGCATCTCGTGAGCATGAGAGTCGGTGTGGTGGGCTTGGGCGTGATGGGGGGGGCCTTCGCCGGGCACCTTTTGGATGCGGGCTTCGAGGTGGCGGGCTATGATCCCGTGGAGGAGGTGTACCGGAAGTTCGAGGGAAAGTCCCTGCGCCGAGCCTCCTCGCCCGCGGATGCGGCCCGGGGGGCGGCGCTGGTGATGACCTCGCTGCCCAACTACAAGGTGGTCGAGGAGGCGGTCGCCGGCTCCCGAGGAGTGCTCGAGGGCGCGGCCCGGGGGGCCATCATCGCCGACATGAGCACCGTCCCCCCCAAGTTCGCCAAGGACATGGCCGAGCGGGTCAAGGAGAAGGGGGCGGCGTGGCTGGACTGCCCAGTCAGCGGGGTGGGGAAGCAGGCGGCCGTCAAGGATCTGGTCGTGATGGCCTCGGGTCCGAAGGCCGCCTTCGAGGCCGCCCGGCCCGCCTTGGACGCCATCGGGAAGAAGACGATCTATGTGGGAGAGAAGAACGGCCTCGCCGCCCAGTTGAAGCTCGTCGTGAACCTCGTCTTGTTCGTCAACATGGCCGGGGCGGCCGAGGGCCTCACCCTGGGCCTCAAGGCGGGCATCCCCGCCGACGTGATGCTCGACACCCTTTGCTCGGGGGCGGCGAGCTCGAACGTCCTTCAGGTGCGCGGCAAGGACATGCTGGCCGGCCACTTTCCGCCTTCGGGCCCCATCTGGATCGTCCTCAAGGATTTGGAGTGTGTCATCGAGTCGGCCAAGGCGTTGGACGTGCCCGTCCCCTTGGTCGGCCTGCTGGAGCACCTTTATCTGGCCCAAAGGAGCAGGGGCCGTGAAAACGAGGACGGGAGCTCGATTTTCCGGATTTACAAGGAGCTGGCCAACTTGACGTAGGCGAGTTCGATCTGGCGGAGGCGTCAGCGGCCGATCACCGACGAGCGGATGATCTGTTTGAGCTCTTCGTCGTTCAGCGTGCGCAGCTGCTCGAAGGTGATGAGTGCAGTGGTCTCCGGATCGCCGCGCTCCCCCCACCATAGCCGAAAGCTGTCGTCGAAGTAGGAGAAGCGGATGTCCTGGTCGATCCCCTGGATCTTGCTCGCCAGCACTTGGCTGAGGCGCTCCGCCAGCGAGCGGCTCTCCTGCCGGCGCCGCTGAACATCGCTCAAGGAAACCTACCTCCCTCTCCGCATGGCCCGAAGGAATGGGGCGGGGTGGATCAATCTACGCCTTCGCCGCGCGGGGCCTGGAAGCCAGGGTAGGGTCCCCTCGGTGGAGTGTCAAGGAAAAGACGGGCGGCTTGCGGCGTGAAACTAGAGGGCCTGGAGGGCCTGGTTCAGCTTTCCCTCCACCAGCTTCCGGTACGTCAAGTAGTGTGTCGTCTTCGCTCCCCCGGGGCAGTTCTTTTGCCGGTAGGAGAGAGGAAGATCGAGGTCGGCGACGCAGATGTGCCCCTTGGATTTTCTCTCCCGGGCATCAAAGATGTGGGAGGCGACGACCTGGAAGATCTCCGCCCCGTGTTCGGCGGTGGAGAAGGAGGCGCCCTCCGTCTTGAAGAGGAGGACGCGCCTCCCGTCCGGCGTCGCCTCCTCGAACACGCCCTGGACTTCGGCCCGGAGCTTCCCCGTGCCCGCATATTTTTCCGTCGCCTCGACCGCCCTGAACTGGTCGCGCTGAGAGCCCCTGGCCTCGATGTGGTAGAAGGCGATCTGGGGCGGCGGCAAATTCGCGCGGACGCGGGCCGGCTCGGCGGCGATCCTCTTGGCGATGTTCTCGAGGAACAATCCCAGCCGCGCGCAGAAGGCGGGCCAAGCCTTCGGGGAGAGGGACCAGAGCATCGTCCCGCCCATCTCGTCCGAGGAGTACACTCGCCCCTTGAGTCCGTCATCGTAAATGAAGACCTGGATCACGTCCGGGCGGTGCTGGGCCACCATGGCCTGCTGGAGCAGGAGCTTGGTGGGGGAGGAGGCGATCCGCAGCTCGGCGCGCTCGAACGCGCCGCTCTCCCGCTTGAGATAGAACTCATCGAAGTTCAGGTATTGTGCCGTCTCGATCTGCCTGCCGTTCCAAGTGAAGGCCGAGACGCTCCGCTCCCCCTGGAGAACGAAGGTGCGGCTCGTGCCGGGAGGGGCGGGGGGGTCGTGAAAGAACTTCGCCATTTCGAGGATGGTTTGCTCGAAGTCAACGTACATCTGCCGGCTCGATGGGCCCGTCTTCCCCGAGGGAATGAACACCTTGAACGTGTCGCCGCCCTCGGCCGAGGATCGCGGGATGTGTTCGAGGCAGAAGCGAAGCGCGGCCACTTGGTCCACCTTTTCGGAGAGGGTGTCGTAGTAAACCTCTCCCCAGGAAGTCTGCCAGAGGAGGTCGACGCGCTGGATCTTCTCCTCCAGCCGGATGCTCCCCAGATTCAAGATGGCGAACGCCCTTATGGTTTGGGACTCCTTTAGCAGGTCTTCGTTCGGGAGATGGCCGACGTCGACGGGCGGGAAATAGTTCAGCAGGGCGCCGAGGAGATCCTGCAGGTCGGCCACCGTCAGCGGAGAATCCTTCGAGGCGAGGCCGATGTGGGTGCTTCGGTCCCAGATTTCATTGATGACCAGCCACGCCAGGAGGGAGGCCAGGTTGCGGGTCTGTCGCAAGAGCCTCGCTTCCGATGGGGCTTCGCGCAGCTCGTTGGGGGATACGGCGCCGCGGTAGACCTTCCAGGTCGCGGCTCCCCCCGGGGGCGGGGCGGTGTAGCTGAAGGTGAGCTGATCTTGGTGCAGACTGTCCTCGAAGCTCTTGGGGAGGAAGTCGATCTTGTTGTCTTTGCGCGAGTAGAAGGTGAAAAGCTTTCGGCCGAGAACCGTCAGATCGGTGGGGTTGATCCGCACCTGGGAGGTGGCGCCGGATTGCGAAAGCCTTTTGTAGGATTCGATGATGAAATTGTTGATCTCCTTGCCGAGGGACACGCTTTTGTCAAAGGGCCATTCCTTGAACCGATTGAGGTCGGCGAGCTTCTCGTTTTCCCATCCCCACGCCTCGACGAGTTGCGCGACCATGTCCTTCCGGGGGGATTTCGCGCGCATCGGATCCCCCACTCCCGTGATGGTTTCTCCCACCTTCAGGTAGAAGCACTTGCGCAGGGTATCCTCCACGTTCCCCTGGCCTTTCCGCCGGTAGTAGTCGAGGATGCGATTGAACATGAGAAGGTAGCCGTCCAGCTGGAGGCGCTCGGGGTGGGCGTCCAGAAGGGCGTCGGGGCCGAAGGAGTCGAACTCCCCTCTTTTGGCGGGCTGGGCCGCAATGGCGGTGATGGTCTCTTTCAGGCGGTCGCAAAGAAGAATGGAGCCGGACTCGGGATCCATGTAATCCTCGATGAGGCCCATCTTCATGGCCGACTTGAAGGGGCTCCCCAGGGCTTTGTTCATTTGCCAGAGGGCGGCCCCGAAGGCTTCCTCCAAGGAAATGCGTTGCGCGTTGCCCAGGTCGATGAACTTGGCTGGATCAATGATGTGGTAATTGTGGCCGGCCAGCGCGCGGAGCCGCTCGTACTCCTCGTCGGAAATGTTGGGGGGCATGACGGTCCAGAGGGGAGGAAATCCGGCGAGGACGGAGTGCGTCCTGAAGAACTCCTCCTTGAGGAGCTTTCCGAGGGCCGAGCCGGCGCTCTCGGAGTCGGAGGCGCCGAAGCGGTTCGCCCGGGCTTCGTCGATGTCGGTGATGAAGAAGTGGCTCTCGAAGCGGTTTTTCTCCGTCCACGCTTCGATCTCCCGGAGCTTGAAGGCGAGGGCGCTGAGGCCCTCGCTCGTGAACTCCTCCTTTTTGACGCACACCCACATGTCGAAGTCGCTCTTGGGCGTCTGGGCGATGGTGGCGAGGCTTCCCATCACGGCCAGGGAGTAGATCCGGCCCTTCCCCCTCGATTGGCGGATGGTCTGTGGCGTGAGCGTGGCGCTCGGGAAGTGCTCCTGGAGCAGCTTGAGCGTCTCCGTCCGGACGTCGTAGTTCACTATCCCGCCGTGCGCGTGCTCTTTTTCCCCGACGAACCCCGGCAGCCCCTCGATGTTGAGATGCACGAGAGCGGGCAGGAGTTCTAGGATGTCCCGATCCAGTTCTTTGAGCTTGGCGATGATGGTGGCGATCTTTCGCTTGTTGTAGTCGGTGTATCCGCGGGCGCGGACCGCCATCGTCTTTAGGACTTCCATGTCCTTCGGGCCGACGGCACGGGGAGGGGATTTCTCCTCCTCGTCCAGGTCTTCCCATTCCTCCTCGTCCGATTTCCGCCCGAAGAGGTTTTTGAAGATCATGGCCGCCTCATCTCATGCCTCGCGCGCAGGAGACGCGTTCTAGAATTCGTACGTTTCGCCCTGGACGAGAAAGCGCAGCCGGGAATCGCCCAGGGCGTTGAGCTCGCTCAGCAGCTCCTCCCGGAACTGGGCCTTTTCATGGAAAAGGTACACGGGGACGCCGGGGGGCATCTTCCCGAGCTCCTCGTAAAGGGTCGCGGGCGTGAGGTGCTTTGCAACTTCGGCCAGGTCCTGGAGCTTGTTGGGAAACGAGACCTCCGTGATGATGGCCCGCAGGTCGCTGAGCTCGTGCCCTCTTTGCCAGATGGCTTCGGTGGGGCCCGTGTCGCCCGTGTAGAGGAGGGAGCCGCTCCTGTCGCGGAAGATGTAGCCCACCGCGCGGACTTTGTGGGAGACCGGGTGGGCCGTCAGGCGGATGTCCCCCACGCGGTGCTCCTCGCCCTCCTTGAGGGGGACGAATTTCAGGACAGTGGAGTTTCCCGAGGATATGGCGGTGAAATCGGGCCATATGACGTTGTTGAAGATGTGCTTGTGGAGGTCTTCGAGCACACTTTTGACGCTGATGATGGGCAGCGGGCTCTCCCGCTTCCCGAAGATGTTGTCGGCCAGATAGGGGATCTCCGCCACGTGGTCCAGGTGCGCGTGGGTGAGGACGATGCCGGAGAGGCGGGCCTGCTCGTCAATCGTGAGCGTGGAAGCCGCGCTTCCCGCCTCGACCAAGAGAGAGCCATTGATGAGGAAAGAGGCCAGATTACACCCTGGCTCTCTGGCCCCGTAACAGCCGAGAACTCGGAATTGGATGGGCGGTTCCTCCATTCCAAGCCGCGCCGGCGGCCGCTCTTCCCTCCTCCCAAATGGCAAATTCCCAAAATCTTCTGATAACACAATCGGGAGGGAAAGGAAAGTCGGGGCGCCTCCGCCCCCGGCCCTAAATGGCTTCCCAGCGGCCGCTTTTCGCCCGGCGGCGGCGGCCGAAATCCTCCATCTGGCGCACCCAAGTCCCGGGGAAGACCGGCCCGTCCACGCACACCCGCCAGCCCGAGCAGGTGCACTGGCCGCAGAGCCCGACGGCGCATTTCATGTAGCGCTCCACGGCGAGGAAGGTCCGCTCGGGGGGCAGGAGAGGGAGGCACGCCGCCATCATGCGCTCGGGGCCGCACACGGCGTAGGATTCCGCCTCGATGGGCAGAAGATCCGTGACGAGCCCCTTCCGGCCCAGCGAGCCGTCCTCCGTGGCGATGTGGACCGGGCCCAGCCGGCCGAACTCCTCGCGGTAGAGGATCTCCTCGGCCGTTCGCCCCCCCAGGACGAAGCGGGGCTCCGGGGAGGCCAGGGCCAGCAGGCGAAGCTCGGCGATCCCCACGCCGCCGCCGATCAGGGCGGGGCGCTTGAGGGGCGGATACCCCTTGCCGAGGGGGCCCCGGAGCCCGATGGCCTCCCCCGGCTCGAGGGCCGCGAGGTGGCGGGTGAAGGCGCCCATCCGCTTGACGGTGATCCCGTTGAGATAAGAGAGGGTGAAGGGTTTCTCCCCCAGGCGGGGGAGCCACACCATCATGAACTGGCCGGGCGCGCAGGCGACCTCGTGGTCGAAGAAGAGGGTGTGGGTCCAGGCGCTCTCGCGGCGGTTCTCGACGATGCGGGCGATGTCACGCATGGGTGAGGTCCGGCGCCCCCTTGCGGTGGGCGCCGCCCACGATCTCGGAGAAGGGCGCGCCCTCCAGATAGGCCAGGATCCCTTCCCAGACCGCGCGCGTTAGGGCCGCCGCCTCGTGGGTCCCCTTCCCGAGGAAGGCCGTCCCGATGCCCAGGACGCAGGCGCCCGCCAGGGCGTACTCGGCGGCGTCCTGCCAGGTGGCGATGCCCCCGTAGGCGATGATCGGGCAGCCGAAGCGGGCGTAGGCGTCGTAGGTCATGCGGAGGTTGATCGGCTTGAGGGCGGGCCCGCTGATCCCCCCCGTGGTCCCCGCGAGGACGGCCTTCTGGGTGGCGACGTCGATGGCGAGGCCCGGCCCCAGGGTATTCCCGCAGCCGAGGGCGTCGGCGCCCGCCCCGAGGCACGCCTCGGCCACGGCCAGGTAGTCGGTGTTGGGCGAGAGCTTGGCGATGAGGGGCTTCTCCGTCATGGCCCGCACCTGGCGGATGACCTCGCCCGAGAGGGCCGGGCTCTGGCCGATGCTCTCCATGATGGTCTGCTCGCCCGGCACCCTGTTGGGGCAGCCCAGGTTCACCTCGATGGCGTCGCTGAAGGGGGACATCCGCTCGGCCACCGAGGCGAACTCCTCGGGGCTCCCCCCGTAGATCGAGACGATGAGGCGCGAGCGCTTGAGGCGGAGCTCGGCCAGGTCTTTCTCCCAGTCCTCGGGGCTTTGGGTGGGCAGCGCCAGGGAGTTGAGGACGGGGCCCTCGCTCCGGCCGGGGTAGACGACGACGGGGTTCTCGTTTCCCCCCTTCTCGACCGGCCCCACGGATTTCGTGACGTAGCCGCCCAGGGCGGCTCCCGCGCTCTCGAAGGCCTCAAACACCTCGGGATAGCTGAGGATGCCGCTGGCGTTGACGAGCGGCGGATGGATCTCAGGAAGCGGCTTCAATGGCTTCGGCCCCCCCCGGGCCGGGGATGAGAGGCGTCCCTCGGAAAACCAGTATATGGGGGTTTCCCGGCGCCTGCAAAGTTCCTCCGGAGGGCCAGGGAGGAGGTGGAGGGATCGGTCATTTGGTCCCCAAATTCAGAGGATTATAGTATGATTCTCGGCCAGCGGCCGAGGCGGAGGCCGAGAATCAATTGTAGTGAAAATTCTATAAAATTCCGGCTCTCCCTCCTTGGGGAGAGCGCCAACCGCCGGCCGGCCGGGCAGATCCGGGGCCTTTGGGCGGGGAGAGAAAGCATCCGTGGTCGCCGTTCTGATCGGGCTCTATCTCGTCTCCACGATCGCCCACTTGTACAACCTCATGACGGGGAGGCGGCTGCCCTTCTACGTGGGCATCGTCTCCTTGGTTTGCGGCTTTGCGCTCCACACCCTGATGCTGGGCGTCACGATGGCCTCCGGGTCGCCCCCCGGCTGGGGCGCGTGGCTGAGCGGGCTCGCCTGGGTGATCCTCTTCCTCTATCTCCTCGTGTTCCTGCGCTACCGGGAGATGCCCCTCGGGGGGTTTGCGGTCCCCGCGGCCTTCGTCCTGGAGGGCTACGCCGCCGCCTTCCCGGGGGCGTGGGGCGCGGGCTCGCTCGAGGTCCAGGGCTACCTGCTCATGGGCCATGCCGTGCTGGCGCTGCTGAGCGCGGGCTCTTTCTTCTTGCTCTTCGCCGCCGCCCTCATGTACGTCGTCCAGGCGCACGAGCTCAAGTCGAGGCGGCCCGGCGCCTGGCTCCGCCGCCTCCCCCCGCTGGAGGTGCTGGACGACATCAACCACAAGATCCTCTACTTTGGCTTCGCCTTCCTCACCGCGAGCCTCCTCCTGGGCTCGATGTGGGCCAAGTCCCGCCACGGCGCCTACTGGAGCCTCGATCCGATGAGGACCTGGCCCCTGGTGGTCACCTGGGCGGGCTACGGCGTGCTGCTCGTCTGCCGCCTGACGCGGAGCTGGAAGGGAAAGCGCTCCGCCGTCTTCTCGATGGCCGCCTTCGTGGCCGTGCTTTTGGCCCTGGCCGTCCACCTTTGAGCGGAGGGAGAATGTCCATCCTCCTCGCCGGCGTGAGCCACCACCGCACCCCCCTGGAGGTGCGCGAGCGCCTCTTCTTCGGCGAGGGCGAGGTGCCCGGGTGGCTCGACCGGCTGGCCCGCTACAACGGCTTGCAGGAGCGCCTGATCCTCTCCACCTGCAACCGGGTGGAGGTGTACAGCTTCGCCGAGAACTTCGAGGAGGGCCTGGGCGCCATCCGGGAATTTCTGCTCGAGGCGCGCGACGTCCGGCCCGAGGAGCTGAGCCAGCACCTCTACGTCCACCGCGACGAGGAGGCCATGCGGCACCTCTTCCTGGTGACCTCGAGCCTCGACTCGATGGTGGTCGGGGAGCCCCAGATCCTCGGCCAGGTGAAGGACGCCTACCGGATCGCGCACGAAGGGGGGCACGCGGGCAAGGCCCTCGCCGACCTCTTCTCCCGCGCCTTCCGGGTGGCCAGGAAGGTCCGCGAGCGGACGGCCATCGGCGAGAGCCCCGTGTCGGTGAGCTCGGCGGCGGTCGACCTGGCCCAGAAGATCTTCGGCAGCCTCCAGGGCCGCTCGGTCCTTCTCCTCGGCGCGGGCGAGATGGGGGAGCTCGCCGCCCGCCATCTGCTCGGCAAGGGCGCGGGGGTCGTCCTCGTCGCCAACCGCACCTTCGCGCGGGCCCAGGAGCTGGCCTCGAGGCTCGGCGGGCGCGCCGTGGACTACAGGAACCTGCCGGGCGAGATGGCGCAGGCCGACATCGTCATCGCCTCGACCGGGGCGCCCCACGTCGTGGTGGACAAGGCGATGGTGGCCGCCGCCCTGGAGATGCGGCGCGACAGGCCGATGTTCCTCATCGACATCGCCGTCCCCCGCGACGTCGAGCCCGGGGTGAACGAGCTGGAGAACGTCTATCTCTACGACATCGACGACCTCCAGGCGGTCGTCGCCTCGAACCTCAAAGGCCGGGAGCAGGAGGCCGAGGAGGCCCGCTCCATCGTGGAGGAGGAGCTTCAGGCCTTCATCCGGCGCCGGGAGGCCGAGGTTCTCTCCCGCCTCCTCGCATCGATCCGCGTCCAGGCGGAGTCCCAGCGCCGGGGCGAGCTGGACAAGACGCTCGCCCGGCTGCCCGCCCTGGAGGAGAGGGACCGCCAGGCGCTCGACGCGATGACGCGCGCCATCGTGAACAAGCTCTTCCACCGGCCCTTCGCCGTGCTCCGGGAGATGGCCGGGCAGGGGGTGGACGAGGAGCATCTGGAGTTCCTTCAGCGCCTCTTCGGGGTGGAGCCCGGCCCGGAGGAGGAGCCGCCCCCCTCCCCCGGGCCGGACCCGGTCGAGTGAGCGCGATCCCTCCGCCGCGGCGGGGCGGCGCGGCGCGCGGCATCCTCCGGCTGGGGACGCGCGGCAGCGCCTTGGCGCGCGCACAGGCCGGGGAGGTCGCCCGCCGCCTGCGGGCCCGGCACCCGGGGCTCGAGGTGGAGGAGGTCGTCGTCCGCACCCGGGGGGATGAGGTCCTGGACTCGCCTCTCTACGCGGTGGGCGGCAAGGGGCTCTTCGTCAAGGAGATCGAGGACGCGCTCCTCGAGGGGCGCATCGACGCGGCCGTCCACAGCCTGAAGGACCTGCCCGGGGAGCTTCCGGTGGGGCTCGCGCTGGGGGCGGTGCCGGAGCGCGAGGAGCCCTGGGACGTCCTCGTCTCCCGGGGGGGCGAGTCCATCCGGGGGCTCCCGCCGGGCAGCCGCGTCGGGACGAGCAGCCTCAGGCGCAAGGTGCAGCTCGTGCGCTTCCGGAGGGATATCGAGGTGGTGGACCTCAGGGGAAACGTCGACACCCGGCTGCGCAAGGTGGCCGAGGGCGAGGTGAGCGCGGCCGTCCTGGCGGCCGCGGGGCTCAAGCGGCTGGGCAGGCGGGATGAGGCCACCGAGACCCTCGCCCCGGAGGTCATGCTCCCCGCCGTGGGCCAGGGGGCCCTGGGGATCGAGGTGCGGGCGGAGGACCCGGCGACGGCAGCCTGGATCGCCCCGCTGGATCATCCGCCCACGCGCCAGGCCGCGACCGCCGAGCGGCGGCTCATGGCGTGCCTGGAGGGAGGCTGCAAGGTGCCCCTCGCCGGCTTCGCCGAGGTGCGCCGCGGCTTTCTCCGGCTGCGGGCGCTGGTGGCCAGCCTCGACGGGGAGCGCATCGTGGAGGGCGAGGAGGAGGGCCGGCCGGAGGAGGCCGCCTCCCTCGGCGAGGCGCTCGCCCGGCGCATCCTCGCTCTGGGGGGCTCGGAGATCCTCGCCGAGATCCGCGATGCCTGACGCGCGCCCCCTGCGCGGCCTGCGGATTCTGATCACCCGCCCCCGGGAGCAGGCGGGAGAGTTCGCGGCCCTCCTGGAGGCGCTGGGGGCGGAGCCGGTCCTGGCGCCGGTCATCCGGATCGCCCCCCCCGAGGACTGGGGGCCGCTTGACGCTGCCATCGGGCGCCTAAAGGTGTACGATTGGGTCATCTTCACGAGCGCCAACGGCGTGCGCTTCTTCGCGGAGCGCCTCGCCGGCTCGGGAGGAGGGGATCGCGCGTTCGGGCGGGGCTGCCGCATCGTGGCCATCGGCCCGGGCACGGCCCGCGCCTTGGAGGAGGCCCTCGGCGTCCGCGCCGACGCCATGCCTGAGCGCTACGTGGCCGAGGGGGTGCTGGAGGCCCTCGCGGGGGAGGAGGTGGCGGGGAGGCGCGTCCTCATCCCCCGGGCGGCGGAGGCGCGGGAGATCCTGCCCGAGACCCTCCGGGAGCGGGGCGCCTCGGTGGAGGTGGTCACCGCCTACCGGACGCTCCAGACCGAGCTGGCGGAGGCCGGAAGCCTCCGGGAGGATCTGGCCGAGGGGAGGATCGACATGGTCACCTTCACCAGCTCCTCGACCGTCCGGGGGTTTGTCGAGGCGGTGGGGGCGGAGGCCCTGCGCGAGCTGATGGCCCCGGTGGCGGTGGCCTCCATCGGCCCGGTGGCGAGCGGGACCGCCCGGAGATTCGGCCTGGAGCCGCAGGTCGAGGCGGAGGTCTCCACCGTGGAAGGTCTGGTCCAGGCGATCGCCGATTTCTACCGGCCCGGCCCGGCGGGCAGGCGGCCGGGGCGGTCGATTCGTTGAGGAGGTAGGGCGATGAAAGCAGCCGAGTCCCTTCTCGCGCGGGTGCGCGAGGACGTGGCCCGCCGCACCCGCCGCACCCGCGAGACGGCGGCCCTGCGGCGCATGGTGCGCGAGACCCGCCTCTCGCCGGACAACCTGATCTATCCCATGTTCGTCGTGGAGGGGGAGGGGGTGAAGCGCGAGATCCCCTCCATGCCGGGGCAGCACCAGCTCTCGGTGGACCGGCTGGTGGAGGAGTGCGCCGAGGTGGCGGGCCTCTCCATCCCGGCCGTCGTCCTCTTCGGCATCCCCGACCGCAAGGACGAGGCGGCCTCCGAGGCCTACGCCGAGGGCGGCGTCATCCAGCGGGCCGTGCGCGCCCTCAAGGGGGCCTGGCCGGAGCTTTGCGTCATCACGGATGTCTGCCTCTGCGAGTACACGGATCACGGCCACTGCGGCGTCGTCGAGGAGAGCCGGGTCCTCAACGACCCGACGCTGGATCTCCTCGAGCGCGCCGCGGTGAGCCACGCCCAGGCGGGGGCCGACATGGTGGCCCCCTCGGACATGATGGACGGCCGCGTCGGCGCCATCCGCCGGGCGCTCGACCGGGCGGGGTTCCACCAGACGCCCATCATGGCCTACTCGGCCAAGTTCGCCAGCGCCTTCTACGGGCCCTTCCGCGTCGCGGCGGAGAGCGCCCCCGCCTTCGGCGACCGCAGCTCCTACCAGATGGACCCCGCCAACGCGCGGGAGGCCCTCCGGGAGATCGAGATCGACATCGAGGAGGGGGCCGACATCGTCATGGTGAAGCCGGCCCTCGCCTATCTGGACGTCCTCGCCCGCGCGCGCGAACGGGTGAACCACCCCCTCGCCGCCTACAACGTCTCGGGCGAGTACGCCATGGTGGCCGCGGCCTCGCGCAGCGGCTGGATCGACCCGGAGCGGGCCTTCATGGAGGTCCTGACCGCCATCCGCCGGGCGGGGGCGGACCTCATCCTCACCTACTTCGCCCGGGACGCGGCGAGGCGCCTCGGGGGAGACGCGGAGACGCCCCTCTCCTGGATGTGAGGCGGGTTGCGGCCCGAGGCGCCCGGGCGGTATGTTGCGGGGAGCCGCTTGCCCCTCCCATTCGGACGCCCCTGAGCAGGAGGAAGACCTCCCATGCCGGCCACCGAGATCGTCTTCCTGGGAGGGGCCCGCACCCCCTTCGGGACCTTCCTCGGGACCTTGAGGGAGATGACGGCCACCCAGCTCGGCGCCCTCGCCGCCAAGGCCGCCATGGAGCGCGCCGGCGTCGCGCCCGAGGCGATCGACCACACCATCGTGGGGAACGTCATCCAGTCCGCCGCCGACGGCGTCTACATCGGCCGCCACGTGGCGCTCGCCGCGGGGGTCCCCAAGGAGAAGCCCGGCTACTGCGTCAACCGCATGTGCGCCTCGGGCTTCCAGGCGGTGGTGAGCGGGGCGAAGGAGATCCTGACGGGGGACGCCGAGGTCGTCCTGGCCGTCGGGGCCGAGAACATGAGCCTGACCCCCCACCTCATCCGCAGCAGCCGGACGGGCATCGGCCTCTTCCAGGCCCCGATGGAGGACGGCCTCTACAACGCCTTGACCGATCTCTACGCCAACGTCCCCATGGGGGTGACGGCCGAGAACCTGGCCGAGAAGTACGACCTCCACCGGGAGATGATCGACGAGTTCGCCGCCCTCAGCCAGCGGCGCGCCCACGAGGCGTGGGAGAGCGGCCGCCTGGCCGAGGAGTGCGCCCCCGTCGAGGTGAGGCAGAAGAAAAAAGCCGTCCTCTTCGAGCGGGACGAGCACATCCGGCCCGACAGCACCGCCGAGAGCCTCGCCAAGCTCCGCCCCGTCTTCAAGGAGGGGGGGGTGGTGACGGCGGGCAATTCGAGCGGGATCAACGATGGGGCGGCCGCCCTCGTCGTCGCCTCGCGGGAGGCGGCGGAGCGGCGGGGCCTCGAGCCCCTCGGGCGCCTCGTCGCGTGGGGGGTGTCGGGCTGCGACCCCAAGATCATGGGCATCGGCCCCGCCGAGAGCAGCCGGATCGCCCTCAAGAAGGCGGGCCTGCGGCTCGACGACATGGACTTGATCGAGATCAACGAGGCCTTCTCGGCCCAGTACCTGGCCGTCGAGAAGGAGCTGGGGCTCCCCCGCGAGCGGACCAACGTGAACGGGGGCGCCATCGCCATCGGCCACCCCGTCGGGGCGAGCGGGGCGCGGCTGACGCTCACCCTCCTCCTGGAGCTGCGCCGCCGGGGGGGGAGATACGGCCTGGCCGGGGCCTGCGTGGGGGGCGGGATGGGCCTCTCCCTCATCGTGGAGGCGTTCCGGGGATAGCCCCGGAAAAACCTCAAGTAAATTATGATGTTTTGCTTTTCTCCCCGTTTTTAGCATGTAGTTATAGCCATTCTTTAAAGTTTTACTTCATGCTCGGGAAGGATTCCTCCCGGGAGGCTCCATGGGCTTTGAGACCATCCTCTTCGAGGCCGATGGCGGGGTGGCCACCCTCACCTTCAACCGGCCCGAGGTCCTGAACGCCCTGAACGCCCAGGTCATGGACGAGCTGGAGGAGGCCCTCGGCCGCCTGGAGGGGGATCCCGCCCTCAAGGTGCTCATCCTGACCGGGGCGGGCGAGCGGGCCTTCGCCGCGGGGGCCGACATCCGCCTCCTCGCCGAGCAGGACCCGGCCGGCGCCCGCGCCCTCTCCCGACGCGGCCAGGCGGTCCTGCGCCGGATGGAGACCCTCGGGAAACCCTCCATCGCCGCCGTGAACGGCTTCGCCCTGGGCGGGGGGTGCGAGGTGGCCCTGGCCTGCTCCATCCGCTACGCGGCCGAGAGCGCCCGCTTCGGCCAGCCCGAGATCAACCTGGGCATCCTCCCCGGCTACGGGGGCACCCAGCGCCTGGTCCGGCTCGCGGGGCTGGGGAGGGCCTTGGAGATCCTCCTCTCCGGTGAGATGATCTCGGCCGAGGAGGCCCACCGCATCGGGCTCGTGAACAAGGTGGTCCCGGACGGGCGGCTCATGGAGGAGGCCCGCGGGCTGGCCCGCAAGCTCGCCCAGAAGAGCGGCCCCGCCCTCCAGCTCATCCTGCGCGCCGCCCACGGGGGGCTCGAGGGGGGCCTCGAGTCGGGCCTGGACCTCGAGTCGGACCTCCTGGGCCTCGCCTTCACCACGCAGGACAGCCGGGAGGGCCTGCGCGCCTTCATCGAGAAGCGCGCCCCCCGGTTCCAGGACCGCTGAGGGAGGATCGGATGGCCCAGGGCGCCCAGCTCAGGAGCCCCCGCAAGGGCGTGAGCCTCCCCCTGGCGGGCGGCCGGGGCGCGGCCGCCCGGCGCGGGCCGGGCGTGCCGCTCGAGCTCCGCAAGAGCCGCAAGCAGGCCGAGCTCGAGCGCATCGAGCGGTGGATGCGCGCGAACCTCCCCCCGCCGGGCACGCCCGAGTGGGAGGCGCTCTGCACCCGCTGCGGGAAGTGCTGCTACGACAAGGTCTGGCGGGGCAGCCGGCTTCTCCTGACCCAAACCCCCTGCTCCTTCCTCGACACCCGGACCAACACCTGCACCTGCTACCCCGAGCGCTTCGAGCGCGAGCCCCTCTGCATGCCCATCGGGGCCGAGATCATCCAGATGGGCGGCCTTCCCGAGGCCTGCCCCTACGTGGCCGGCCTGCCCGGCTACCGGGGGCCCATCCTGGTGGACAAGACGACCGACGAGTGCTGATCCTCCACACCGCCTTCCTCCGCCCCTTGGCCGAGCCCTTCTTCGGCGAGAGCGGGGAGAGTCCCCGCGAGGGCGCGGCCCGCTGGCTGCGCGCCCTGGGGGAGGCCGGGGCCGGCGCCCTTCTCCTCGACGCCGAGATCCCCCCCTCCCTCTGGGAGGCGATCGAGGGCTCCCTCCGGCCCCCCTCGGGCTCCTTCCTCGTCCTGGCCATGCGGCCTCCGGCTTCGCCGGGCGCCCCGCGGGCCCGGGGCCTGGCCTCCCCCGACAAGGAGGAGCGGGCGGCGGCGGTCAAGGCCCACGCCCGGCGCCTCCCCCTGGCCGATCGGCTCGGGTGCCGCCTCTGGCTCCTCCGCCTGGGGGCGGCCGAGATGGAGAGCCCCATGGAGGAGCTCCGGGCGCTCTGGGAGCGGGAGCGCCTGCCCGGGAGCGAGGAGGGCCTCGAGCGCGCCCGGGAGATCCTGGCCATCCGGGCCCGCCGCGCCGCCCCCCTCGGGGACGCCGCCCGCTGGAGCCTGGAGCGGCTCCTCCGGGAGGCCGAGCGGCTGGAGATGACCCTCTGCCTGGAGAACCGCTGGGACGTGCGGGGCTACCCCACCTACCGCGAGGCGGAGGCCCTCCTGCGGGAGTTCGCGGGGGCGCCCTTGGGCTTCTGGCACAACGCGGGCCACGCCGCCGTCCACGCCCAGCTCGGCCTGGCCGAGGAGGGCGCGACGCTTGAGCGCATGAAGCCTTGGCTCAAGGGGGGGACGCTGCACGACGCCCGCGGGACCCTGGATCATCTTCCCCCCGGGGAGGGGGAGGCGGATTTCGGGGCGCTCCTCTCCCAAATTCCCCCGGGCCTCCCCTGGGCCGCCGACGTGCGGAGGAGGAGGCGCGCGGGGCGGCCCGGCCAGGAGGCCGCCGAGCGGGCCGAGTGGGAGCGCGAGCGCGCCGGGCGGGGGCGGGGGGGCCTCCCGGCCCGGGCGGAGGCCGCCGGGGAGGAAACCCTTCCGGCCGACCCCTCCCTGGTCAAAGAGGCCCTCGAAGCCTTCGGGGAGATGGGGTTTTAGGGCGCCGGTCTAGCGCTCTCGGGCCCCTTTCCGGCGGGCGCGCCATTTTATTCTCCCGGAAAATCCCGGAACATCTCGGAACACCCCGGAAGGGGAGGAAGCCCCCCGCCCGCGTATGCCTTTGATCTTCCGCCTCTAAAACCTCCATCTGCCGCCTCCCGTAGGGGCAGGTTTGAAACCTGCCCCTACTCCTTTTCTCCCCCCTGGCTAAGGACCACCCCCCGTTCCCCCCCCGTAAGGGGCCGACCCCGCCCCTCCAGGGCCAATATGGGCCAAGAGGCGGGCGGGGCTTTGACGGGAATTGCGCGCTGGTGCGCGGCGCAGGCGGGGCTTTTCGTCCTGTTGACGGAGCGATGGACCCGGCCGAATATGCTGGGTGAAAGGCAGGTTCGGGCGGGGAGGGGAGGCCGCATCATGAAATCCTATGTGCTTCCGGTCGTGCTGGAGCCGGACGAGGATGTCTGGCGCGCCTGCGTCCCCGCCCTGGAGTCCCGCGGCGCGGCGACCTGGGGCCACACCAAGGAGGAGGCGCTCAGGAACATCCAGGAGGTGGCGCAGATGGTGATCGAGGAGTTGCTGGAGGACGGGGAGCCGCTGCCGGGCGGCATCCCAATCTCGGACCAGCCCACGGTGGCCGTGAATGTCGGATGACCGACTACTCCAAGCTGCGCTCCCTCACCGCCCGCCAGCTGATCGGCGCCCTTAATCTGGCGGTTTCGCGCTCTCCCGCTAGAAGGGAAGCCATCGGCACTACCGCCACCCGGATGGCCGCAGGGTGACGGTCTCCTTCCACCACGCCTCGGACACCTTTCGCACCGGCACCCTGCGGAGCATGGTCGAGGCGCAGGCGCGCTGGACGGAAGAAGACCTGCAGAGGCTGGGGCTCGTCGAATGATGCCATTCTGCGTTCTTCTCTCTCCACGGCCTCAGGACGGCAACCCCCCTCGCCCCGCTCCCCTCGGTGGGGTATCATTGAAGAAAATTCCAGCCCACCCCCGAAA
>CAYMWZ010000011.1:0-6517 GCA_964394385.1 uncultured Nitrospinaceae bacterium
ATGGTGTTGTTGTCTCCCAACCTCGCCGATGAGGCCGTCGAGGAGAGCATCGCCAACTTCGAGCGCCAGATCACCGGGGGAGGGGGGGAGATCCTCAGGATAGACCGGTGGGGGAAGAAACGCCTCGCCTACCCCATCAACCGCCAGCGGCATGGCATCTACTACGTCATCACCTACCTGTCTGAGCCCTCTGTCGTTCATGAGATCGAGCGCGGATTGCGCCTGAACGAAGACGCCTGGCGGTACATGACCGTCCGGATGGACCCTGCCCTCCTCCGGAAACTTGAGAAGAACGCCAAGCGGGCGGCCGCCCAGCAGGAGGGCCGCCGCGGGGAGGGCCGCCGTTCGGAGGACGAGGGCGGCTCAGAGGAAGGCAAAGAGAACTAGTGCGGATCGGGGGCGCCAACCCATGGCCCAGCTCAACTCCGTCTACCTGAGGGGGAACCTCACCCGGGATCCCGAGAAGCGCTTCCTCCCCTCCGGGTCGTCGGTCGTCACCTTTGGCCTCGCGGTGAATCGGCGCTACCGGAGCGGGGACGAGTGGAAGGAGGAGACGTGCTTCGTCGATGTGGTGGTCTACGGCCGGCAGGGCGATTGGGTCGTGGAGCAGTGCTCGAAAGGCTCGCCCCTCCTTGTCGATGGGAGGTTGTCCTTCCGCTCGTGGGAGGCCCAGGACGGCACCCGGCGTAGCAAGCACGAGGTTGTGGCGAACAATATTCACTTCATCGCGCGCCGCGACGAGGGGGGCGAGGGCGGCGGCGCCCGCGCGGCGCAGAGTGAAGGGTTGTCCCGGTCCCCTGATGAACCGGCCCCGATGACCGACGACGACATCCCGTTTTAGCCGGGGACCGGAAGAGAAAAGCAACTGGAGGAAACGATGGCGTTCGTTCCACGCGTGCACAGTGACAAGAAGAAGAAAAAGAAGAAGAGGTATGTACGCAAGAAAATTTGCCGCTTCACGGCGGAGGGAATCGCGTACATCGACTACAAGGACGTGAAGACGCTGCGCAACATGGTGAGCGAGCGGGGGAAGATCATCCCCCGGCGAGTAACCGGAACCTCGGCCCGCTTCCAGCGCCAGCTCACCATCGCGATCAAAAGAGCACGCTACATGGCGCTGATGCCCTATACCGTCGATCACACCTAGGTGGGGGAAGGGAGAATGGTGCGCCTGATCCTCAAGAAAGAAGTCGAGAATTTGGGCGACGTGGGCGACGTCGTCGAGGTCAAGGACGGCTACGGGCTGAACTATCTGATCCCCAAGGGGCTGGCCATTCACGCGACCGCCAGCACGGTCCGCGCCACCCAGCACGAGCAGCGCTTGAGAGATGCCCAGGTGCAGGCGGCCAAGCGGGGAGCGGAGGAGGAGGCCCAAAAATTCAGTGGGGTTGAGCTCGAGATCGCCATGCGGGCGGGCGAGGACGGTCGTCTCTTCGGATCGGTCACCAATCGGCAAATCGAAGAGGCGCTTGCCGAGCGGGGTGTTGAGATCAACCGCCGGCGGATCATCCTTGATGAGCCCATTCGCCGAGTGGGGGAATACGAGATTCCCATCCGCCTGCATGCGGAGGTGAAGGTGGCGGTGCGGGTCCGTGTGGTGGCCGAGGAGGGAGCTGAGGCGGAGACTCCCGTGGGCGGGGAAGGCGCCTCGGCCGAGGGGGCCAAGGAAGAGCCCGCCACCTGAGGCGTCCTTGGGCCGGAGGGGCAGGATTTCCGGCCCGGAAAGCCACAATCTCAAAGCGCTCGGGGCCGCCCCGGAGAGGGCGGCCTTTTCCCTCCCAGGGGGTTTTTCTTCCGGGTCAAACTGCGGTACCCTCCCTGGTACCGCCCGAGAATCCCTCTGAGCAGGACGGAGTTTTGCTGTGACCGCTCCCACTGGCCTGCAACGGTCTGAGGGCCAGGACCATCTGCCCCCCCAGAACATCGAGGCCGAGCAGCGCGTCCTCGGCGCCCTGATGCTCGACGGGGGGATGGCGGCCCCCGTGATGGAGGTCCTCCGCCCGGAGCATTTCTACCGCGCGGGGAACCGGCTCATCTACGAGGCGATGATCGGGCTCTTCGAGCGCTCCGAGCCCATCGACATCCTGACCCTCGCGGACGCCCTCAAGAAAAGGGGCAAGCTCGATACCGCGGGAGGCCCCGAGTACGTGGCCCGCCTCGCGGACGATGTGTCCTCCGCCCGCCGGGCCGTGACCTACGCCAGGCTCGTCCGCGACGCGGCCCTCCTGCGCGGTCTCATCCAGACCTCCAATGCCATCGCCCAGCGGGCCTTGTCCGGGGAGGAGGAGGTCGAGGGCCTCGTGGATGATGCCGAGCGGGCCATCCTCGAAGTTGCGTCGGATCGCTACAAGCAGAGCATCGGCAGCATACGCGAGGTGATCAAGACGACCTTCCCCTATCTCGAAGAGCTCTACGACCGCAAGGAGCTGATCACCGGGGTGCCGACGGGGTTCACCGATTTCGATCGGCTCACGGCGGGCCTCCAGCCGGGAGAGGTGATCATCATCGCTGGCCGCCCTAGCATGGGGAAAACCGCCTTTGCCCTGACCCTCGCCGAGTACGCCGCCGTGACCGCCAAGGTGCCGGTCGCCATTTTCAGCCTGGAGATGAGCGCTCGCTCCCTCGCCATCCGAATGATGTGCGGCCGGGCGATGGTGAACGCACGACAGCTTCAGAGCGGTTACATGCCTTCGCAGAAATGGCCGGACCTCATCCGTTCGGCGGGGGAATTTTCCGAGGCGCCCATCTTCGTGGACGACGCCACCGACATCACCATCTTCGACATCCGCGCGAAGTGTCGGCGCCTCAAGGCCGACGCCGGCCTCGGCCTCGTCATCGTGGACTACCTCCAACTCATCGCCCACCGGGGGCGCTCCATCGAAAACCGCCAGGTCGAAATCAGCGAGATCTCCCGGGGGCTGAAAAGCCTCGCGAAGGAGTTGAACGTGCCCGTCGTCGCCCTGAGCCAGATCTCGCGTCAAGCCGAGCAGCGCGAGGGAAAACGCCCCACCCTGGCGGACTTGCGCGAATCGGGCGCCATTGAGCAAGATGCCGACCTCGTGGCCTTGCTCTACCGCGAGGAGTATTACCAGCCCACCCCGGAGAACAAGGGCGTCGCCACGATCATTGTTGCCAAGCAGCGAAACGGACCGACCGGGGAGCTGGAGCTGAAGTTTTTCCCGGATCACGCCCGCTTCACCAATCTTGATCCCTTCCACGAAAGGGCGGCTCCGGCCGCGGCGGAAGCCTACGAGGAAGAGGAGGAGGCTCCGTTTTGACCTCAGGCCGCGCAGGCTCCCTGGCGGAAGCGGGTCGAGCCGTGGAGACCTCTCTTCCTGCCGGCGACCGGACGGCCGCGTTCGTCGACCTCGACATCCTCTCCGCGAACTTCCGGGCCGTGCGCGCCGCTGTGGGCGAAGGGCGGGAGGTCCTCGCCGTTGTGAAGGCGGAGGCCTACGGGCACGGCGGAGTGGAAGCGGCCCGCGCGTTCCAGTGCGCCGGGGCGCAATGGCTCGGCGTGGCCACTGTGGAAGAGGGGGAATCCCTCCGCTCGGCGGATGCGGCGGGGGGAGAGGTCTCCCTCGGCGGCGCCCGGGTCCTCGTCATGAGCGGCGCCGCGCCGGATGTGGCTCCCCGCGTCGTCTCGGCGGGCCTGGAGGCCGCCGTCTGGGAGATGGCCCAGGTGGAGGCCCTCGCGGCGGCCGCCCGGGCGGCAGGGCGCCGGGCGGCCATCCACCTCAAGGTGGACTCCGGCATGGGCCGGCTCGGCATCGCCCCGGGCGAGGCCGTGGATTTCCTCCGAAGGGCCTCTCGAATGGATGGGGTGGAGGTGGTGGGTCTCATGAGCCACCTCGCGCGGGCGGATGAGGAGGAGGAGGGCGAGGAGGCGACCCGCCGCCAGTTCGGGGTGGTGCGGTGGGTCGCCGATGCGCTCCGGCGGGAGGGGCTTCTCCCCCCCGTTGTCCACTGCGCCAACAGTGCAGGCGGGCTCGGCTTTCCGGATGCCCCGGGGGGGATGATCCGGGCGGGGATCGCCCTCTACGGGTGCCCGGCGCGGCCCTTGCGGGGGCTCTCCCTGCGGCTCGCTCTGACCTGGAAGGGCAGCGTCATCCAGGCCAAGAGTGTGGGGGCCGGGGAGGCCATTGGATATGGCGGGATCTACCGGAGCGAGAGGGCGGGCCGGATCGCGGTCGTGGGTGCGGGATACGGGGATGGCTACCCGCGGCTTCTCTCGAACCGGGCGGACGCCCTCCTCTTTGGAAGGCGGGCCCCCGTGGTGGGGCGCGTATCGATGGACATGCTGACCCTCGACGTGAGCCACCTGGACGGCGTGCGGGCGGGAGAGGAGGTCGTCTTGCTCGGCGCTCAGGGCGAGGAGTGCATCTCGGCCGAAGAGCTGGCCTCCCGCGCAGAGACGATCCCCTACGAGATTCTCTGCGGCGTGGGAGTGCGCGTCCCCCGCGTGTATCTGAGGGGCGGGCGCGCCGTGGGCCGGCAGTATTTGGGCGGCGGCGCGCCGAGAGGGGACGCGGGGTGAGGAGTGGTTTCAAGATTGAGTTGCGCCGCGTGGAAAAATCCTTCGGCACGAATCACGTCCTGCGCGGGCTTGACCTTCAGATCCCGGCGGGGCGGATCACAGCCGTCATCGGCCGCAGCGGAGAAGGGAAAAGCGTCCTCCTGAAGCACATGATCGGGCTCATTCGGCCGGACCGGGGGGAGGTCCTCGTCGACGGAGAGGACATCTCCCGGCTGAGGGGGCGCGAACTCAACCGGATGCGCTCCAAGTTCGGAATGCTCTTCCAGGGGGCGGCGTTGTTCGATTCGATGACCGTTGACGAAAATGTTGCCTTCCCCCTTCGCGAGCACACGCGCCTTTCCTCGGAGCAGATTGCCGCGCGGGTTCGCGAGAAACTTCGGCTCGTCGGTCTCGATGGAGTAGAGGACCGGATGCCCTCGCAGCTTTCGGGCGGGATGCGCAAGCGGGTCGGTCTGGCCCGGGCCATCATCCGCGAGCCGGAGATCCTCCTCTACGATGAGCCGACGACGGGGCTGGACCCGATACTGGCGGACTCAATCGATCGCCTCATCGTGCGCACCCAAAAGGCCTTGAACATCACCTCTGTCCTCATCAGCCACGATTTGGACAGAGTCCTGGAATTTGCGGATTTTGTCGCCATGCTCTACCAGGGCCGGATCGTGGCGCAGGGGAGCCCGGAGAAGCTGAGGGCGATGGACGACCCTCTCGTTCGCCAGTTCCTCTCGGGGAGCGCCGAAGGGCCGATTCGCGTTTTGTGAGCGGAGCGCTGCGTTTTCAGGTCTTGGCCGTCGAAGCGGGCGGCAAAGCGCGCGTGGGGCGCCTTGAGATGCCGCACGGGGCGGTGGACACTCCCGCCTTCCTGGCGGTCGGCACCCAGGCCACCGTCAAGACCCTCGATGCGGATGATCTGGCTGCCGTGGGCTGTCAGATCGTTCTCGCCAACGCCTACCACCTCTCTCTCCGGCCTGGGGCGGAGCGCATCGCACGCCTGGGCGGCCTTCACCGGTTCATGGGATGGGAGGGCCCCATCCTCACCGACAGCGGGGGCTATCAGCTTTTCAGTTTGGCCCCCCTCGCGCGCGTGACCGAGGAGGGCGTCGACTTCCAGAGCCACCTGGACGGCGCCCGCATCCTGCTCACTCCCGAGCGCGCGGTCGAGATCCAGGAAGCGCTGGGTGCCGACATCGCCATGGTGCTCGACGAGCCGCTTGGCTTCCCTCACACGCGCGAGGAGGCCGAAGGCTCCCTCCGCCGGACAGCGGCGTGGGCCCGGCGCGGCCGGGATGCCCACCGCCGCCAGGATCAGGCGCTCTTTGGGATCGTGCAGGGGGGCGCGTTCGAGGACCTGAGGAGGAGGAGTGCCGAGGAACTTCTCTCCCTCGAATTTCCCGGGTACGCGGTGGGTGGGCTTTGCTTGGGGGAGGGGAAGCGCGAGACCGATTTCTTGCTCGATGCGGCGACGGACGTCCTGCCGCCCGACAAGCCGCGCTACGTCATGGGGATGGGGACGCCGGCGGATCTTGTCCGTGGCGTCGCGCGGGGGGCGGATCTTTTCGACTGCGTCATGCCCACCCGCCACGCGCGCCGGGGCAACCTGTTCACTTGGCAAGGGAGGGTTTCGATCAAAAATACCTCCTTTGCGGAGGATTCCGCCCCCATCGACCCTGTGTGCGGCTGCCCCACCTGCCGGCGGGGATACAGCCGCGCCTATTTGCGCCACCTCTTCCAGGCGGAGGAGTCCCTCGCCCAACGCCTCATGACCCTGCATAACTTGTTCTTTTACCAAGACTTCCTGCGCCGGATGCGCGAGGCCATTCGCGGCGGGGTGTTCGCCGCCTGGGCGCAGGAGGTGCTCGCCGGGCCGCTCGGGCACGACCCCGAGGGGCCGCCCCGCGGTGGAGGGCTCCGGCGCTCCGCTTCTGGCCGGTTGCTAGTCGGAAGTGCGGGAGATGAAGGATAAAGGGCTGATTGACAACCCCT